>PXDI01000365.1 GCA_003565095.1 PVC group bacterium
CCCGCCACAATTTGTTCCAGCACATAGTCGGCATGGTGCAGGTTTTCCGTCATTGCCTGACCGCGGCGCCAGGCGGTAGTAACAACCGAAAACGCCATAAAAGTGACCGTAGTAATGGTTGCCAGCAGCGCCACCGCCAACAGCAGCTCCAGCAGCGTGAACCCTTGTGGTGCCCGCCGCCGCCCCGTAAGCGCCGGTTTCAGTGTTCGGTGTTCAGGTTTCAGAAATGCACACCGTGCTGTGAACCTGCCATTTTCCTGCTGACACCTGAACACCGACACCTGAACGCGGCACTTACAAAAACGGTTTTGCATGGAGCGCCCTTTGCTAGTTTCTTTCAGGAATAAAAACATACTGCACAACTTCCTCAAAACGCTCCCGATCACGATCACCCCACGAGACCCGGGTGCGCATGATATGCAAACCGTCCTCACCCCCGCCCTCTTCAACTTCCCGTACAAATGTATAACCGTTGTCGTAACTAACCGGACCGGCTTCCAGATCACGGATATCGGTGTCTTCAGTTATTATCGGAGGATATTCCAGCTCCCCGAGACTCAATGTCCAGCGCGCTTCTTCAAACATGCGCGCGGCGCGCAAGACCGCCACCGAACGGGAGGCCGCCAGCAAAAGACCGCCAAGCCCGACGCTCAGAATGGCGGCCGCCAGCACAACCTCGATCAGCGTCATCCCCGCCCGGCGCCTGTTGTTATGGTTGTTGCTCTTTATCTTGTTACCTCATTCTGCATTCAATGTTCAATGTTTCAATTCCTTTTTGAACGTCCAACATCGAACTTTCAACATCCAATTCTGAATAAAAGATTCCCCTCTTTCCACGTTCGACGGTCTTCGGTCTTCAGTCTGCGGTCTGCAGTCTGCGGTCTGCGGTCTGCAGTCTGCGGTCTGCAGTCTGCGGTCTGCAGTCTGCGGTCTGCAGTCTGCAGTCTGCAGTCTGCGGTCTGCGGTCTGCAGTCTGCAGTCTGCAGTCTCCCCGCCCCCTTACCGTCGCTGCCATTCAACGGTGGCATCACCCAGTATTCCCACCGTTATCAGCGCGCGGTCGCCGTGCTCTTCCTCAAGTAAAACCTTATATGGCCGGCAGCGCCCGTTGCTGCCGTATGTCACAACCCGCACCGTGCCCTCCTGGCCGATCTCGTCAGTAGTCGAATCAAACGATACCGCCACGATCTTCACCCCTTCCAGCCGGCGCTTGAGCGAGTCAGCAAACACCGCCGCCGCCGGGCTTGTTTCCGGCAGCGCCTGAGCGGGTTCCCACCCGGCTGACTGTGGCGCAGCATCCGCGCCGGCAACCGGCGGCGCATCGCCATCCTCCGTCACCTCGCTCATTCTTTGGCGCAGATGGATTTCGATGCGGCCCTCATCCAGCATAAAAATCAGCTCAGCCGGACGTTGCTGCAACAAAGCCATACTGCGGGCATAGCGTCCCGCCGAAACAACCGTTCGCGCGGCGGCCCGCAAGCGGTTGCCACGGATAGATTGAACAAAGGAAGGAACCGTAACCATTGCCAGCAGCGCGACCAGCGCAACCACCAGCATTAGTTCAATCATCGTGAAAGCCGCCGCTGCCCTGTCTTGCCTGCTCATTATCGGAACCGGTGTAATAATTGCCGCCGTTTAGTTACTCACATGACTGGAAATGTCATCGCTGGTTCCCATTTGCATGTCAGGGCCGGCGGATACCACGACAAACGAACCGCCCGAGACGCGGTATTCCAGCGGCGTCCCCCAGGCGTCCAGCGGCACCCCGCCGCGAATATAAGGACCGTTCCAGTTCGGCGCACCGGGATCACGCAGCAGATCCTGTATCGAAGAAGGCCGCCGGCCGGTATCAACCTCGTAAAGGTCTATAGCGGTGGAAACCGCCGCAATACTCGCACGGGTGGCTCTGATCATTGCCGGTTCACGCCGGCCGCTCACATTCACCACCACAACCGTTGCCAGCACCCCCAGAATCGCCACCACCAGCAAAACCTCAATCAACGTGAAACCAGCCTTACGCCGCTTGTTGTCACTGTTGCTCTTCATCTTTCTCTCCTTGTTATGAAACATTCAGTTTATGACGCCCGACTCCAGACGCCCGCCGCCGACAGAGACCCTGCAGTCTGCGGTCTGCGGTCTGCAGTCTGCAGTCTGCATCAAACCCCCAGCCCGCTGGTCAGACTGAATACCGCCATCATAATGCTGACCGCGACAAACCCGACCATAATCGCCACCAGCACAATCAGAATCGGCTCTAGTGCGGTGGTAAATATCTTCAAATTCCGGTTCAATTCGTTTTCATAGCGCCGTGCGATATGCGCAAGCGCCCCGGCAACATCACCGGTTTCTTCACCGACCGCCAGCATATCGGTCATCAATTGCGGGAATATTTTCCCGGCAGCCATCGGGCGTGAGATTGTCGCCCCGTCGGTCACGCGTTCACGCGCCTTGTGTACCTCGCGCGCAATAACCTTGTTGGTAACCGTTCTTTCAACAATTCCCAGGGCGCTGATCACATGCACACCGTTCACCAGCAGGGTCTCCAGTGTACGGGCAAAGTTGGCAAATGCGTCGGAAGCAACCACTCCACGAATCAACGGCAGGCGCAGTTGCATATCATGCCACCAGAGTTTTCCGTGCTCAGTTTGCATGACGCGTTGTATCAGCACAACCAGCACCCCGATGACCACAAGTATGGCCCAGCCATAATGCGTCAGACCACGACTCATCGCCATCAACATGCGCGTCGACAGCGGCAGACTCTCGCCCAATGCCGCAAAAACATTTTCAAACTTAGGTACGACAAACACCATCGAGAAAATCATTGTCCCCATTCCCATTACCAACACGATCAGGGGATATACCAATGCCATCACAATCTTTTCCCGCGTATCAAGAATGCGTTCATAGTGATCAACCAGCCGCCGCAATACTACCGGCAGCGCACCACCGGCTTCACCGGCTTTGATCATGCTGACATACAACGCCGGAAATGTGTCGGGATAACGGGCCAGTGCCTCGGAAAGACTGGCGCCACGAACGATCTCGTCGCGTAATCCGGCGCTGACATCATCCACCGCCTTGCCGGTTTTACGGCGCGCCAGACTGTTCAAAGCATTGCCGAGCGTCATCCCGGAGGCCAGCAAATCACTCAGCTCGGTTGTAAAAGTTAAAACGTCACGCACCGACAAATGGTTCTTCCGCCGCCGTACCAGCTTAAAGCGCTTGCGCTGTTCTTTGCTGATATCGGTTGCCGCCGCCGACTTTTCTGTAACCGCCACCGGCAGGTGTCCGCGCTGCTCAATCATAACCAGCGCCGAACGCCGGTCCTGCGCTTCAATCTCTCCCTCAACCTTCTCCCCGCTTCTGGAGCGGCCGGTATATTTAAAAACTGCCATAACTGCTACTCATTCTCCACTGTCACACGCAGCACTTCTTCAACCGTCGTGCTGCCATTCAGCACCTTGCGCCAGCCGTCATCACGCAGCGTACTCATTCCCTGACGGATTGCCGTCTGCTTAATGATGCTTGAGGCGCTGCGCTGGATTACCAGTGATTCAACCTCGTCGGTAACTTCAAGCACTTCAAAAAGCCCCCCGCGTCCGCTGTAACCGGTACCGCGGCATAACTCGCATCCGGCCGGCTGATACAGAGCGCTGCCCTCAAGCGTCTCCATTGGAAAACCGAGATTTTCAAGAAACGCGTGGTCAGGCGCGGCCGGGGTGCGACAGTGACGGCACAGACGGCGCACCAGCCGCTGGGCGATCACCGCCTCCACCGCCGACGCCAGCAGATAAGGCTCTACCCCCATATCAAGCATACGGGTAAAAGCACCGGACGCATCATTGGTGTGCAGCGTACTGAAAACAAGATGCCCGGTCAGAGATGCCTGGATGGCAATCTCCGCGGTTTCCAGGTCGCGGATTTCACCAACCATTATGACATCCGGATCCTGCCGCAGAAACGCCCGCAATGCCCGTGCGAATGTCAAGCCGATATCAGGACGCACCAGCACCTGGTTCACCCCGGCCATCTGGTATTCAATCGGATCCTCCGCGGTCATGATCCGTTGGTCAATGGTGTTAATCTCATGCAGAAACGCATATAGCGTGGTCGATTTACCGGAACCGGTCGGGCCGGTAACCAGCACAATCCCGTTAGGACGATGAATGATCCGCTCACACAGGTCATTATCACGCTGCTTAAGCCCCAGTTCCGGCAGGCCGATAAATTCACTGCTGCCGCGCAGCAGACGTAAACTGACACTCTCACCCCATGCGGTCGGCATGGTGGAAACACGGATATCCAGATCAGACCCCTGAATACGCAGCCCGATTCTACCGTCCATCGGCAAACGTTTTTCGGCAATATCCAGATTAGCCATGACTTTTATGCGCGAGATGATTGCCGCCTGAAAGCGTGCCAGTTGCGGCGGCACCGGCGTCTGATGCAGTACCCCGTCAATCCGGTAGCGGATGCGTAACTGCGTTTCCATCGGCTCCACATGAATATCCGTTGCCCCCTGCTTGTAGGCCTCCCAGACAATCTGATTGACAAACTTGACGACCGAGGCTTCCTGATCGAGTTCTGAAATATCCTGCTTGCCAAGCGTCGCATCGGCCGCCACTTCAAACCGGTCATCCTGCATCATGCGGTCAACCGTATCGGCACCTACCCCGTAAAAAGTTTTTGCGGCGAGAGCGATATCCTCGGAAGGACTCAACGCCAGCCGGATGCGCTTGCCGGAAGCAAGCCGCAAAGCATCTACCAGCCCGGGAGTCAATGGATCACTGGTTGCTACGGTAAGAATGCCGTTAGCCGTTTCAAACGGAATCACGTTGTACTGAAAGACCACTTTGGTGGGAAGCTGCTCCAGCACTTCGCGGGGAATGTCTTTCTCGTTCTTCAGCCTGACAAAGCGCAACTTGATCACTTTGGCCAGCGCCTCGAGAAAAGCATCCTCGCGGGCGTAGCCATCCAGCACCACCAGGGAGGTAATGCCGCGACCGCTTTCCCGGACATTGTCCGTAAGCACGCCAATCTTCTGCTCGTCAAAAAGTTCTGTTCGCCGCAGAATATCCGCCAGATATGTTGGTTGACCGCCTGCCATAATATGTAGTCTCCAAAACAACACTCTAGCAACACGCCCCGCATAAAGCAATACCGGATGGGGGAAGGCAGCAATTCCCCGCCTGTATCCAGATTTTTAAGAGCTTGACTTTTCCCGCCCGCCGGTTATGGTCGCATGATATTCGGTGCATCGTGTCGTCGGTGCATCGTTAAAGAGTAAGTGAGGAGGAGAACATGATGCGCCGTTTGTTATGTCTGTTTGTTTCCGTCGCCGCAGTAACCGTTCTGTCTAATCCGCGCAATCCCGGCTCAGGAGCAGCCGCTCGCGGCGGGCCGCCTGCGCCGGAACTTCTGCCTTCCGCCGTTCCCGCTGACAACGCACACAACATTGGCGTTGCGGAGACCTACGACGTGGTTGATCTTTCCGACCGGAACCGCCGCCGGATCGTCGTGCAGCCGCATGACCGCTTCCGGGTCATAATCGGCCGCGCACGCGGACGGGTATCGTATGACCTAGGCAATGGCACATACAGCGTTGAAGCCGAAGCGGACGAACCGGTCGAGGTTGTCTATGACGCGCCCGGCGAATATACGATCACGGTCTATGAAGATGATATCGAGATCTACAGCATGCCGGTGCTGGTGCCCGGCGACCCCGAACCTATGGTCATGAGCACGACCGCTTCCTCGGCGAATGTCTCCGTCGGCAGTGTCTATGCCGGGGATTACAATACATCCGGAGAGAACGGCACCGGCACCGGGAAATACCCGATGCGCTTTGTGGCCAGTCAAGACTGTCATCTGGAACTGCGCATCTATGGCGGCGGCGTGGCCTGGTCCGGAGATATCCTTGAAGGGGAAACTGTTGTGGTTGTGGACGGGCCGAATACCAACCAGAATATGTGGACACTGATAAAGTTCATCGACGACGTGCAGAAGGGCGGAACCCATGTGCTCAGTCCGCATACACCGTATACCCTGAAAATCACCGGGATTGAACTTTTATCCGGGTCCGGCATTGCCCCGGTCGGCGAGGATGTTGCCGGAGAGGAATTCTATTCATGCACGTACACCAGTCTGGTGTACAAGGTGATCCCCTCCCCCGGCTGGGCGGTCTCCAACACCTGCGCGGATCTCTATATCTGGAGCGGTGATGACCTTTCAACCGCCACCGGCATAACCAACGTGGTCGGCGAAGGCGCCGGACTGCCGGTCTCCTCCGCAGAGACCGCTGCCGCATTGTCTGCTGACAACAGTCGTGGACGCAGAACAAGCCTGCCGCCCGCCGCTCAGGCCGC
>PXDI01000070.1 GCA_003565095.1 PVC group bacterium
CCCAACACGCCTGGACGATCATTACATCCAAAAGCTACAAGCGAACATACATTCTCCGCTCAAAGCCGTGAGAGCTCACCACCGCGAAAAACGCCCAAGCTTAACGGTTACGATTTTTTAGCTGTAAGGCCCCAAAACCGGACCCTTTAAGCACTTAAGCAACTGTTTTGTAATGACTTGTCGACGTTAGACGTTGAATGACTTGCATCAGATCAGCTTTTCACCAAATAAGTTGTCTGTCCCTACTGTCTACTCAGCTTGACCCATTTATCAATTTTGCCGTTTCCGGCTAACGTATTTATAATTGTCGTTGGAAATGTCACGCGGTCTTCTCTTTCGGGAGAGACGCTCACAAACCATTTACCCTAAACCCGGCCTGGGGATCAGCGTATAAACCAGTTGTGAACGACTTCTTTCCATTCAGCAGCAAAGATAAAAACAGTCAGAATTATAACCGCGGCCAGAATTGACAGCAGAACCTTAAGCAGCAGCCTCGGACGTTTCGTCGCATACGGATCAACCAGGGAAAGTTCGGCGTCTGGCGGCAGTTTTCCCACCGCGGTAAGCGAGTTGCCGAAGGGAATATTGATCATGGCTCGGGGGTTCACGGCCCATCCGTTGGCATCTAAGATCGGCCCGAGATTGCGCTGACGTAGTTTCAGCCAGGCCATGATCATGGACGGCCCGGAAAACAGCAGAATCAGACCGATGACTGATAACGGCATCTGCCACCAGGAAAGCTTCATGAAACCGCCAATCAGGCCGGCCAGTAATGCGCCGATGGCACCGAGAGCTAAACCGATGGCCGCGAAAATACCGGCAAACTTGGCAATGTCGAATGTCGAGGCACCCGGCAGCGGCGCTCCGGCGGCGACCCCAGGCTTGGCCGGGTCTGCCTTGGTGCCTGCCTGCATAACGCCCACAGCCGCTTTCTGCTCCATCTCCTTTTCCCGGGCACTGGCCATTTTCTCAACTTGATCCCCGATCATTTTCGCAACACGTCTGTAAGGTGACCAGAACGCCTGACGCACACTTATCGGATGCTCGATGACTTTTGTGATCGTGGCATCCCAGTCCCGGCCTTTGCGGTCATAGAAAAGACCGTTGCGGCCGACAGTGAGGAAAGTTGAATCACCATCCGTGAATGCCGCGGCAATCGTCATCTTCTCCGTGGCGCTTTTGCGTACGCAGTCGCAGTAAGCCAGAAAAACCCGGCTCGTCCCGGCGATAGACGAATGCATGGCAACATCAGTTATGCGCACGCACAGGTCACAACTGCGCCCGTCCAGATACAAAGTGCCAACCTGGAAAATCGCATGACAGCCGATGTTGTAAAAATCTTTAAAATTGACGAAATTACGCAGCAGCAGCCCCAGATCCCGCACATACCGGGTTAGCTTATCCACGGAGGATATGGCGTTGAACTCCGGCTCCAGCGCTTTATCACGGTTGATCAGATCGGTAATAACTGCCTGCCCGTTCCCGGCCAGGATTTCGCGGATCCGCGGCAGTCCCAGTTGCTCCACAGCCACACCGGTATTGCCCTTCTGCCATTCTTCATACGCGCAAAATTTGGTGCAGAGCGCGTTCCAGTCCACGGCAGTAAGTGACTCCTGATCGCCGAAAACCGGCTTCACGGTTTTTTCCCGGAATGTATTCATGGCACTGCGCCAGGCCGGGTTCAAACCATCACCCAGGGGCAGCGGTTTTCTGACGGCAATCATCGACAGCGGCAGTTTCGCGGTCTCTACTGAATCCGCAGACATGTCTTGGGTGATAAGTTCTGCGTAATCGTCTTCCTTGCTGTTCAGCACCGCTAGTGCCCGCGGATCAAATGCCGCCAGCCGGCAGCGGGCGAAATAATCGTCTATTTTAGTTTTCACGACTCCCAAAGCGGCGGCCGCCTCAGGGGTGGCATCGCCAAGCGGCAGCACCACATCCCGGTTCGCCTCGACCTTCTCCCACCATCCCACGAACGATGTTGCCGCTTTATAGAAAGCATCAAGCTTAGCCTGGTTCACTCCAGGTTTGCCACTGCGATCGGTTTCCGCTCCCATGCAGGTGATTATCTCTTTGATCAATGCCCGAACCGGTGCCTCTTCAGCCGCATCCGGGGGAATTATACCGTCTCCGTTGAACCTGGTCTGCGCCATTATTTTAGCGGTGTCGGCAGTATCATCTACGGTAATGCTGGAAGCGTCTATCTTGCCGAGATCACTCAGAACCTGTTTTGCCGAAGCCAGAATCCGCCGGCCTTCATCGGTTGCGTCGTTGATTGCCGCCAGCGGCAGCGCCGCCGCCCCGTCTATCAGCAGTTGGGGCTCTTTCAGCAGCCCGCAGGTCCATTGTGCAGCGTTAATGACCTCCGGTGCCCGCACGCGCCCGTCAAGATCACCGTCAATAATCTCCAGTGTGTGCGGGTCAAATTCCAGCCCCTGCACCGGACAGCTCAGCGCCACCCACAGCTTCTGATCCAGCTCGTGCAGGTGCTCTATATCCTCCGCCGTTTCCAAACGAACCTGGTCAAACCCGCCGGACCGGAAAAACTTCCAAACATGCGCCATGTATTTTCCCTTTGACAAAAAATTAGTTAGAAATGTGAAAATACTGAGAAGAAATCGCCTTTCAGGCGGCACGGCCCCCCGCCCGCTGAAACCGGCCTGAAGGATGTTTTCATATCGGCAATGTAGCGGAACCTTCATAGAGGCGTCAAGCTGTACATCACAGCACCCTCACGTCCATCAGGCACTCCGACGAGAACGGCCTTGCAAACTCCACCGCTTCTAACCAACCGTCGCCTTTGCCGCCAACCTCATCGATAACATCTCGTTTTTCGCCAGAAGTATCTCTTTCTTGGCGATAAGATAGATTCTAACATTAACAAGCAAATTAGCACAGCACACCAGCACTAACAAGTGCGGTTTCCCAACAAAACCGGTTCATAAAGCATGCATTATTGCAATTTTGTACCAGAATATTCTGTCTGTCCCCCACTTCAGGCATGCGCTGATGCAATCATAAAGCGGATTACCTCGCGGGGCCTTACCATGGCGCAACGCGGCCGGTAATGGGCGAGTAAGCCCGCGCCAGTGCCGTGGAAGCGCCATTTCTAAAGCGGGATACCAGATCGGGACGATCAGTTGACAGGTTACGGGTTTCACCGTGATCGGTAGAATGATCAAACAGAAAAGTCCTGTTGTCGGCAGGGAACCATGTAAACCGGTACTGGTGGTCATAGATGGTAATATTATTGTTTGCGGGGTTTCCGTCAGCAGTGAATGCATAAACCTGACGGTCCGGATGACCTGCTCCCGGTTCAAGAACATTTATGCCATGCAGGCCGGGCGGAACCGCAAGCCCGCAAGCTGCAAGGGTTGTAGGCATCACGTCGCAGCTGCTCATCGGTGTATGGATGTATGCCGGAAGATTGGCTTTAGGTACACGCATAATGAACGGCACATGCAGTAGTGCATCACAGCCGTGACCGCTTTTGCGCAACAGTCCGTGATCGCAAAGGTAGTCGCCATGGTCACTGGTAAACATAATAACTGTGTTCTCCCACAACCCTTCAGATTTAAGGGATTCAATAATGCGTCCAACGGCAAGATCAATCTGGTAAATCATTGCATAGGTTGCGCGAATAATGATCTTACGCTCTTCAGATGTCAGGTTCAATTGCATGCCGCCTCCATCAGTGGCTCCTCCGCGTGGCCATGATGTGTCATCAGGCGCAACCGGTTCGTGTACAGGGGCATCCTTAAACATCTCCCAGGTCTCCATTGTAGGAGTGAATGGATGGTGTGGATCGGGAAATCCGACAAACGCGAAGAACGCTTTGCCGTCTCGACGGCGTTCGGCAATATATCGTGCGGTATGTTCCGCGAGCCAGGTGGTGTTGTGCGCTTCAAGAGGAATAGCAGAAGGATAGCAGTCGTCAACACTGCTTACCGGGTGTTGAACCTGTTGTGCGGCTTCTTTGATTCGACCACGCAGGTCGGGAAAATGTTCATCAAGCCATAACCGGTAATGTCCGTGTTCTATGGTTTGTTCACCATGTCCTTTGGTCATCCATATTTCCTGGAAACCGTAGTACGGTCCATGCCAGTCATCAAGATGGCCGTCATCCCAACATGCATATGTTTCCGGATAGCCGTAACAGACTGGCGCGAGACTTGGTGTCAGGTGAAGCTTGCCGAACGCCGCCGTGTGGTAACCGGCGGAAACGAAAGCATCTGCCAGCGTCTGCGGTTCCTCGGCGATGGGTATATCACCCTTCACCCAGTCCGGTATGGCATGCGGAATGTACTCCTTGCGGTTCAGCGCAATGCCGTTTGCGGTGAGTCCGTGACCCGGCGGATAGAGCCCGGTAAGCAGACTGGCGCGACTTGGCATGCAAACCGTGTTGGCGGCAATATGGCGGGAGAAAACCGTTCCGGCAGTGGCTAACGCGTCTATATTCGGTGTGCGGACATAACGATTGCCATTGGAACCGATGCAGTCATAACGCAACTGATCACAATGAAAAAGAAGCACATTGAAAGCGGGATTGTTTTTCATAATCTGTAGTATGGACTTGATCAATTTGCAATGTCAAGTGGCTGCTCACTGATCGGTTGACGGATTCCTGTCTCGATTCCGTCGAGACTGACGGTTTTACTACCACTACCCTAATTCATGCCAGTTTCCAGGGTGGAACATCAACATTTTTTTCAATAAAGCAGATGGGGCAGGCCTTTAATAATGGGTAAGCTCATTTACGCTTCATCATCCATAGGTTCCCCGTCAAACCCCGGACGGAAGAAAGACTTGGCGCCCGGCAGCGTTTCATGAATTCCACGCTGAATACGGATCAACAACGCCAGCATTTGCAGAATTGCATCCTCATGCGCCGGCAGAATCTCGCGCAGCCGCAGCCATGCCCCGATTGAACGATCAATCGCCACCAGCACTATCTTTCCTGAACCATTGGCATCCGAAAGCCGCGACTCCGCCAGAAACTGCGGCAAACTGTCTTTATCCGCATCAAGCTCCAGCAGACCGTGCAATGCCCTGCCGATCTTGGGCGGCAGCAAGGTATGATACCACAGCACAACATCCAGCAAATCACCGATCTCAAGCGCCCGCTCTTCATAGTCATCATCATGAAAACGGCCGCCGGCCGCTTCCAGCAGTTCACGCGCCAGCGCCTTCAAATCCTGATCCGCGCCCTTTGCCCAGTCACCGGCCTGCTTCAGATACTCATACGCCATGACCGAAAGCGGATGCTTCCTCACTGCATCACGCACCGCCTCTTCACGCTCCAGCCATTCCTGATCAATCTCAAAGTCAGCATCATCGGGCTCAAGCTCCTGCCATTCCTCCCGCTCCCCGCCGAACATCTGCGCTTCTCGCACCTTTTCAGCCAGACTGGCCCAGAAATCAGAATTCGCCGTATCATCCGGCTCCTCCGCATCCTCTCCCAGACGCTTTTCCATTTCACGCCCCATCGAAAAATTCCGGCAGCGCCGGGTAAATTCGCAACGCGCACACCAGTAATCACAATAATTATATATCCCCGGAATAAAGCGGCTTTTGGTCTTCACTTTCAATTCCTCCATTTACATCGGATTCTCATTAATTAACGGGTAAGCTCATTCGCAGCATCAGGTCCGGTTCATATCTTTGATGTCGCTCATCGTCATTCCGCCTTGTCATCCGGACTGCTGAACCGCTTTTGCACAAAATCCGCGATCCGGTCTGCTATCTCATCGGCGGACATTTCCCGGCAATCCGCAAATTCGGCCGAAGATAGCCCCGTGGCAAGCTGGTCGATTTTCTTCTGCAAAAACTCCAGCCGGGCCTCCAATTCACCGCGGTCACCACTCTCCCAATAGCCGCCCTCATCTTCAACCCGCAAATCGTAAATATACTTTCTTTTCAGGTATTTCAAAAGACCGGTAAACCAAATGTGAACGGAGGAATCAACAAACTGGGTTTTCACGGATACAATCTTCGAAGCGGCATCACTTTGTTCATCATCGCCGGCATTAATCATACCCAGCAAAGAACGCAGGCAACCATCCGCACTGAAAAGAAAACTCAACGGCTCAGACTTGCCGGGCGGAAATAACTGAACCCCCTTCAACCCGAGATGGCCCTTAATTTCCGCACCTTTGTTGGATACCGACAGCGTGGCATTCGGAGGAACTGACCAGTCATCATCAAACACGTGATGCCCCCACCCCATACTCTCGGCAATATCAACCAGCTCATGCTGCAAGTCGTCAATCCGACTTACATCATTCAGCTTCCCTTGATAATGTATACTAACTCCCATACGCCAACACATTGCCATATCTGATTAGCCGGATAAAGGAAGTTTTGC
>PXDI01000260.1 GCA_003565095.1 PVC group bacterium
ATACTCAACCCGTAACTGTCTTGCCATGTCCAGCCCTCCTCATTCACATACTTGCCGGCAACATCGCACAAACGACCAACGCTGTAAAGTTTATTCTGAAGGGCTGACCCCTATCTGCCACAGGTTATCTGTTGCGCAAATCACTAACAAGATTGCGCAAATGCTTCTTGCATAGCAAGCACAAATGCGCTAGTATAATAATGCCGTGTAAGAAAGAAGTGCCTTGATGAACTCAAACGTAAAAATTTTCTGCCCGATATATTACAGGCGGGAATGCAGCGGCAGGGACATCTTTGATTTGTATTGCATGTTTCTGCTGATAAGTGGTCTATGCCTTGCCGCGTTGGGTAGACTGGCTTCCTTTTATTCCAAATACGGATTTTCTATTACTTCCCCCCGCTTGTGGGCTTTTCGATTTTATCGTGTAGATTCTTCTGAACTGATTGCTGTCAAATAAAACAACATGGAGATATTATTATGAACACATTGCGCCAATGGATGAGCAGGATTTCGCTGTTGCTTGATACAACAGGCAGGAAAACAAAAACAACCAGTTCTGTAAGGCACCACACACCACGCGCCACATGCTCCTCCCTGCCATCCCGTATTTTGCATTCCATGTTCAATGCTGGACCCCGCATAGTGCCGGGTAAATGTTCGACGTTTTCCTTCGCTCGTTCCTCGTTACACGTTCCACGTTTTACTTCTTCTACCTTATGCACGGCTTTGTGCGGGTTGTTGGTTGTGCTGACCGGGCTGCCGGCTTTTGCTGAGAATGTGGCTGTTCCGGCGAATGGCGAGGTGATTGGGTATTCTTCGTCGCACTCCAGTTTTCCGGGAACGCGGGCGTATTCCTATGAAGGTACCGATGACCGTTGGCTGCCGTTTCAAGGGCAGCTCCCGAATGTTTTTGTGACGTGGCAGTTTACAAACGGCAACATGTATGTGATTGATGAATATAAAATCAGAGGACAGGGGATTACTGCAGATCTTCGTGGCCCAAAAGATTTCAAATTGCAGGGATCTCGTGATGGTGATAACTGGATAGATGTGGATGAGCGGATTGATGAAGCGACATGGTCTGATCATGAAGAGCGCTGGTATGTAGTCGACGCTCCGGGTGCATTTGACTATTACCGGCTGTTGATTAGCGCATTTACCGGTTCTGATACATACGGCGGGATACGGGAAATAATGCTCTATGGTGAGGTCGGGGTTCCCGGAGTTGACGCAACCGGTGCCACCAATGTCACGGTTTCCGCCGCCGACTTGAAGGGCGAATTGAATGAGACGGAAGGCGATACCTATGTCTGGGTTGCATACGGCACGACAGACGGTACAACCAACAAACCGGGGATGACCGGGGCGTGGGATAACTGGGTGGCCTATGACGGGGGGGCTACACAAAGCGTTGGTGAGCTTTCGTATGAGCTGTCCGGGCTTGATTCTGAAACAACATATTATTACCGCTTCTATGCCTCAAATGAGACCTGGGAGGCATGGAGTCTTACTTCTTCTTTTGATACCACACTTGACGTAAACACGTACACGAAAAAAATGAAAATCTCGTTTGCGGGTTTTGAGCCCCCCGGCAGCTCGACCTTCAACGATTTTCCGGTTTTGATTGTATTTTCCAACAATGTCGGCGGCAGCGGCTTTTCCTACGATGATTTTGCTTTCAGTGATGCTCGTGATCTGCGTTTTACCGATGAAGACGGCGTCGTCATTCCGTATGAAATAGAAGGTAGCTGGGATGACGGCGGAATAAACCTGGTCTGGGTCAGGGTGCCGGAACTGGTTGATACTGCCTCACATGTCTGGGCTTTCTGGGGCAAATTGCTGGCGGAGCAGCCTGCCTATACGACCAATGGCGCCGTCTGGGCGAATGGCTACATCGGGGTATGGCATATGAACAGTATAGATCCTTCCGACGTCAGTCCCAACAGCAATGACGGGACAGCCCAGAGCGCAAACCTTTCGGTTGTGTCGGGCGTGGTCGGCAATGCGGTTCAGTTGCCCGGTGGCGGATCGGACTGGATCCGTGTGCCGGATGATGATTCGTTGGATGTTGAGCACGCTGTTACCATCTCCGCCTGGGCTTACTCTGATACCGATGACACAGATCCCCGTGCAATTGTTTCAAAACGTGGCTTGAATGATGCCTATTATATCTTTACATGGAATGACAGAAGGCTATATGGCAACATCGGAGGAACAAGAAACAATGGTAGTAGTGCATTGAGTGAGGGCGTCTGGGAATTTGTTGCCATGACCTATGACAGATCCCAGCAACGTTTTTATCTCGATGGTCAGCCGGACGGCAGCGCAAATCATTCAGATGCCATACCGATGACGGGCGACGATTTGGTTTTCGGTATATTGAATCCGGAGTATGGGACCAGATGGCAAGGTCGCCTTGATGAGATCCGGCTTTCTTCGGTTGCCCGTTCGGATGACTGGCTCTGGACTGAATGGAAGAACATGGCATCAAATGCAGTGTTCAATTCGTTTGACAGTGTTGAAGAAGCACCGGAGGGAGAGCTTGCTCCGGTAATTATCAATGCAGCGCCGACGAACATCACGGCAACGGCCGCCTGGTTGAATGGTTATCTTGCGTCAACCGGGACCGCGGCAACAACGGTGTGGGTCTATTGGGGCGATGAAGACGGCGGTGATCCGCTGGATGATGGTGACGGGGTCTGGGCTGAGACGGTCAATTTGGGGGTTTACGCAGCAGAAACGTATCCGACGTATCAAGCCGACCTGACGCAATTTGCGGGATCGAGCAACTTTTATTATCGCTTCTTCGCTACGAATAGTGTCGGTCCGCATTTTGCCGGTGAGTCGGTGTATTTCATTAATAGTGAGGTGACGATTGTTGCCACGGAAAGCGCGGCAGCGGAAGCTGTTCCGCCGGTCACCGGAACGTTTACCGTTTATCGCGCATCTTCTTCAGTCGATGCTGATCTTGTTGTCAACTACGGGATCAGTGGAACTGCCGTCAATGGTGAGAATTATACAGAAATCGGCACAAGCGTGGTTATTCCGGCAGGTGAAACTGAAGTGGACATTGTGATTGAACCGATTCTAATCCGTGAAGAAACCGGAACGGAAACGGTCATACTGACGCTTTCCGGGGGAAACTATGTTATTGGTTCGCCTGACAATGACACTGTTAATATTGCCGACTATCCGGAGCAGCCTGAGACGCTGATCTGGGATGGAACCGAGAGCGGGGTATGGGATGTCGGCAATGCCAAGAACTGGCATGTTGCCGGAGCCGCTCCGGGATCTTTCTATTATCTCGACGGCGATACGGTGGTTTTTGGTGACAGTGCGGAACAGTTTGCGATAACCATCAGCGGGACCGTCGAGCCTGATGAGATGATTTTTGAGAACGATACGGAGATTTATACTGTTGTTGGCGGGACGATTGCTGGCGGCGGCGACCTGACCGTCAGCGGCGGCGGGATAGTGCGGTTTGGAAACAATCTGGGGCTTGACGCAGGGATAGGCAATCTGGTCGGTCCTACGATGAATCAAGGGGACACCTATGTTTCAAATGGCAGCATGCTGAATCGTCCGCGCGGGACGGCGTCAACATTCGGCAGCGGCACGATTACAATAACAGATGGTGCGGTTTTCCGTTTTTCCGGAGAAGATCATCTTGGCTACAGTTTTGATACCGGTTTTGAGATCGGTGCCGGTGGCGGCATTATAGAGGCACACAATGATCGGAACA
The DNA here is from genome assembly GCA_003565095.1 of PVC group bacterium. Classification (GTDB taxonomy): domain Bacteria; phylum Verrucomicrobiota; class Kiritimatiellia; order UBA8416; family PXDI01; genus PXDI01. The sequence goes on from PXDI01000260.1 coordinate 3,743, forward strand.
ACCGGCGGCACACGGTTACCCTGAACGGTGTGATCAGCGGCACCGGCAATCTCACCTTGCGCTGCGGCAGTGTTGACGGCCGTGAAAGCGGCGGATTGGTTCTAACCAATACCGACAATGCGGCTTCCTGGAGCGGCGATACAATTACGATTGCGCGTATTCCCGGCAGTGCCGGCGTCGGGAATGGCTGGAATATCGCCTTTACCAGCCAGGAATCCGTGCCGGGCGGGGCGGGGACTGAAATTATATTATCGGGCGCGCTGCTTCCTGTGCTCTGCCTTCAGGAAACGTTTACCATGAGTAATGATGTCAATTTTTCAGCCTGCACCGCCGGCGGCGGCCTGCGCTTTAACAACAATGCCACGCTGACAGGTGATATTACCGGCGGCACGCAGAACCTGAATATTTATTCAACAGGTACAATGACTTATGATCCGGCTTCCGGTAAAGAGTGGACAATGGATACCGGAACTACCTTATATTTGCGGGATTCCGCCGGTTTGCATATAGCGTCTCTTGATGATTTTCCGGCCGGTGTTAATCTGGAGCTTAATAACGGCGTATTTGTGCTTGACGGCAGCGGTGTTACGGCACCCTCTTACAGTCAATTCTCCGCGCATTTTTCGGGAACACCGGCCGTAAGCTACAGCGGGGGCGGTTTTGCGGTTGCCGGAACAGATCAGCTTGTTCCCGGCTCATTGCTGGACCGCGGATTTGCCATCGGCATGTCCGACACTGTTTTGGCTGACGGCCGTCTGCTGGTTAATGAAGCCATTGTTTTATCCGGCAACCGCACTTGGACGATTAATGGGGATAATATTATCCGCGAGAATGGAAACTCGCTGGTGCGCGGCCCGGTGCATGAGTTCAGCGGAGTAATCAGCGGGAACCATAATCTGACGATAGTCGGCCCTGACAGTCTGGGTGGCACATTGCGTTTGAGTGGTGATAACACTTTTGCCGGAACGCTGCGGATCGCCAACGGCCGCCAGCATGTGGTGGTAATCGCCTCCGGTGGCGATGCGGCGCTGGGTGATGCCGGGAATCTGATAGATATCGGCGACACTAATCAGGATGCCGGCGGGCTGCTGCTGCTGGAGGATACCGATCCAGGCGGACCGACGACATTTGAGCGCGATATCCGGATCCGTACGCGCGACGGTACCGGCACCCGTGAGGGTTACCACGGTTTCGGCAGCTATGGAGGCGAGGTTATATATAAAGGGCGCTTGACACTTGGTATCAGTAACGCCGGCCAGAAGTGGAACTTCCACACTGAAGAGAACAGTGTCCTCGTTTTTGAAGATACGGTGCTTGATATCGGAACCGGCCGGGATGCCGCACATCAATTCAACAAGGGCGGCAACGGTACACTGGATCTGTCAAGCTATTCAGTAGATGGGGTTACCGGAGCCCGCAGCACCCGCTGGCGGCTGCTGCGCGGTACATTGATCAGCCGCGAAGAGGGACAGTGGGGAGACTTTTCTCTGGGTGAAATAATTGGCGGCAATAATGCCGTGCTGGCAATTCGCGATAACAATCAGACATATTCCGACATCGGCGGGATTCACAATTTCACGGGAATTGTCGAAATTGATGTTGAAACGGGAGCGACGCTTACATTCAATCTGACTGGCCGGATTCAAGGAAATGCTGACGCCGCGCGTCTGATAAAGACCGGTGACGGGACTCTGGTTATTCACTCATCTGATACAGGTGACACTGCTGCCGGAAATACTCCGTCACGGGTGGTGGCACGGGATGGCGTTATTGATTATAACAGCAATGCCGGCCGCACGGGCGGCATGCTTGACGGCGGCACGCTGCTGGTGCGTAACGGGCTAGGCTGGGGTAGTTCTTCAGGCCGTGAATTTGAAATTACCCCGAACGGCGGCAAGATCGGCATCTCAACGGCCGGCAGCGGTGATGTCAGCCGCGGCAATTTCACTGCCTGGGATCAGTCGGCGGAGTCAACGGTTACATTTGCATCGCGCGGGGACGACAGTCTGCTGATTGGCGGCTGGTCGGGGAATACGATTGATGCCAATACGACGCTGTTGATCGATCACGACGGCGCCTCCGGTAGCGGGGTGGTGCGGATCAATCAGGCTGCGGTGACTGTCAATGGCGATATCGGCGGCAGCGGCACGCTGCGGTTGCAAGCGGGCGGCGACGGAACGCTGACGGTGAACGGCGCGGTCTCACCGGGCATGACCGATACCATGGGATCTCTGACGGTGGAGGGGGATGTGGTCACCGGCAGCGGGACTGACTGGGATATTCGCATCGGTATCGCCGGCAATGACAAGCTGGCGGTGATGGGCAATCTGACGCTTGACGGCACATTGAATATTGCCGACGAGCCCGGCTTCGGCAAGGGGACATATACCATCATCACGTATAGCGGAAACTTGACCGACAACGACCTTGAACTGGGTGACCTGCCGCTCGGTTATGAAGCGACGATTGACTCGACCTCAACGCCCGGTGAGGTGAAGGTTGAAGTCATCTCCGTTTCAGTGCCCGAAGTTGAGAATATCGGCGTAGCGAATGTCTTGTGGAATCAGGTTAACGTAGTCGGTAATCTGGTCACCACCGGTG
>PXDI01000124.1 GCA_003565095.1 PVC group bacterium
ATACCGGTGGGCAGCAGCTGTCTGGGCCGGATGGTGACTGCGCTTGGCGAGCCTTGCGACGGCGGAGCGGAGATACCGGCCGAAGAGCAGATGCCGGTCTTCAGGGACTCCCCGCCAATCATCGCACGTGCCACGATCAATGACTATCTGCCGATCGGGACCAAAATTGTCGACATGCTCATACCGATTGCCCGCGGGCAGCGCCAGTTGATTCTGGGCGACCGTGTTACCGGCAAGACGGCGATTGCCATCGACGCCATTCTGGCGCAGCGCGGCAATAAAATGGTCTGTGTTTACTGCTGTGTTGGAAAATCCATGTCGGCATTGCAGAAAGTGGCAAGCGCTTTGCAGGAAAACGGCGCGTTCAGTGACACTGTGATGGTGGTTGCCACAGATAATTCGCCGGCCGGCGAGCAGTATATTGTGCCGTTCTCGGCGGCATCCGTGGCGGATTTCTTTGCCAAGCGCGGGCATCATGTGCTGGTAGTCTTTGATGATCTTACCAAACATGCCTGGGCTTACCGTCAGCTTTCCCTGCTGCTGGAGCGTCCGCCGGGCCGCGAGGCATACCCCGGTGATATTTTCTATGTCCAGACACAGCTTATGGAACGCGCCGGCATGTTTAATGAAAAATACGGTGGCGGCTCTATTACTTTTCTGGGTATTGCCGAAACGCTGCAGAATGACTTGACCGGTTATATTCCTTCAAACCTGTCATCAATGTGCGATGGACAGATCGTGCTAAGCAGCGCGTTTTTTGCGGAAGGCGCCCGTCCGGCCGTGGATATGACCACCTCCCTGTCGATTGTCGGCGGCCGTACACAGCCGCCGATTATGCGTCATCTCGCCCGTAATTTGCGTGCCGACTGGGCGCATTTCAATGAAGTCGCGCGGCTCAGCAAGCTGTCATCCGGCGTGTCCGATGAAGCTGCCGATATTGTCAAAAAAGGGCTGGTGATCCAGATCCTGTTCCAACAGAATGAGCGTGAGCCGGTCTCGGTGGGGCAGAATATTCTGCTGCTGTTTGCGGTTGACAGTAATGTGCTGAATAATCTGCCCAAAGAGCGGCAGCGGGCGTTCTGCCGTGAGATTTTTTCTTTCGTGGAAGCATGTGACGAGGGGCTGGTGCAGGAGCTGGAGAAAGCCGTAGAGCTTACTCCTGATCTGGCGGAGCGGATGAAGGGTGTGATTGATGCTTATCTGTCGCAGTCGGAATGACCGTCGGCATGAAGTTGACTATACTCAATCCAAAGCATGTGCTGTATGACGGTGAGGCGTGGAGCGTTTTTCTGCCGGGGGATCTGGCGGAATTTGAGATACTTGACCATCACGCCCCGATTGTCAGTTTGCTGGAGCCCGGATTTGTTACGATTGACTGGGAACGCCGCATCCCGATAAAACGCGGAATGGTCAAGTTTGACAACAATGATTGTATGATATTGGTTGAGGAATAATGGAACAATTCATCATATTTCTGGTGATGTTTGTGACGATCATCGGGCCCTCGTCGGTTATTGCGGCGATCGGTTATGCCAGTATCCGGGCGCTCGGAAGAAACCCTTCCGCCGCCGGGAAAATACTGCAGGCGATGATTATCGCACTGGTGTTTGCTCAAGCTATCGCGGTGATAGCGCTGCTGGTGCTTTTTCAACTGTTTGGCAGAGGTTAAACAATACTTATTGAAGGAATAACAAGATGGATGAGATTGTCAGATATATCGTGCCGATAGTGGTGATTCACGTTATTGCGCTGGCGGTGCTGGTGCTGGTCATCAAAAAGCTTTTGCTGGGCGACACGCGGCGTGCCATCAGCAGTTTGCGCCAGGTTGAAACGGAGGTGCGTAAGAAAGAGGAGCAGATCCGTCGCGACATCGAGCTGCATGAAAAGGATTTTGAAAAGAAGAAGGCCGCGGCCGAGGCGGAGCAGGCGGCGGTGCTGAAAGAGGAGCAGAAAAAGCTTGCCACACTCAAGGATCAGACACTAGCCGAAGCGCGTAAGGAAGCTGACCGGATTGTCGAGGAAGCGCGTAACAACGAGGCAAAATTCCGCAAGCAGCTTGCTCAGGATGTTGAAGAAAAGGCGGTGGATTTCGGCGGTCAGGTGTTCAAGCTGGTTATCAGCGAACTGGTAAATGAAGAGGTCAACCGGCGGTTTATCGGTGAATTGCTCGATGCACTTGACGAAATTGAGTCAGGCGCAATTACCGTTGACGGGGATGAGGCTGAATTTATCTGTTCGCATCCGCTATCGGATGAGCAGAAGGGGCGTTTCCGTGAGTTGCTGAAAGAGAAGTTCGGCGCGGATGTTGAAGTGAACGAGAAGATTGATGAAAATCTGATTGCCGGCATGAGCTTTAAGCTCGGCAGCCTTGAAATTGACGGCAGTCTTTTGAACCGTTTCAAGGAAGCTGTGCAGGAAGTAAAAAAATCAACCACGGTGTAGTGCGGTATGCAACTGAATGAATTGCGCAAGGAAATGCTGTTCAACAAGGATCTGCTGGCCTTGATTGACACGCTTAAGAATGTGGCGGGCGCCCAGTACCATATGCTTGAAAAGCAGAAGGAGCGCTTTGACATGTTTATGGATGCCTTTGCGGGGTTCTTTAAGGTTGTTAATCTGGTTGAAGTGGATAATCCGCTGGTGCGGGTAAGTTCGGATGTGCTGGGGGTGGTTGTTGTTACTTCCGATTCAGGTTTTATGGGCGGCTTGAACCAGGGGGTGATGCGCCGGGCGCACGCCGCCGCCGAAGGTTACGATGAAGACCACATCTCCTATGTTGTGATTGGTGACAAAGGCTGCGGGTCTTTCTCTGACCAAGGGCGCAAATTCAAGGCCTTTCGCGGCATTGACCAGGATACCATTTACGAACAGTCGCTTGAAATTAAGGAATATCTGGTGCAGGAGGTGCTGGCCGGCCGCATGGGCAAGGTGATTCTGGCATATCCCTGTGCGCTTTCTTTCACTGCCCAGGAAGTGCGCTCCATCAGCCTGTTGCCATGCGACGAGCTGTTTGAGCGGGATGAGGCCGCCGACAGCGCAGAAGCCGCGCGAGCTAATGGTGAAGGCATGCTGGCGGACGCCACCAAAGTGATTATCGAGTCGTCGTTCAATGACATTGTCGAGTATTTATCCGGGGTATGGGTCACTTCCAAGCTATATGAAGTGTTTGAGGACAGTAAACTGGCCGAGTTCTCCGCCCGCGCAATGCATTTGGAAGGCAGCTTGCAGAAGCTGGAAAAAACATTCAAGAAGTCACAGCATGCGGTCTTCAAGGCGGTACATGAGCAGATTGACAAGAGTATGCGTGAATGTCATTCAGCAAAGATGCTGAAGGACAAGAAGAAGCGAAAGAAGAAAATTGCGCGCCGCAATGCCGCGGCAGATCTTGCCGCGCTGCAGGCGGCGTAACTTAAGTTAACACGAGGTGGTTATGACAGAAGCAGCCGAAACTAAACAGGGATACAAGGGCCGGGTTACCGGTGTACAGGGGCCGGTCGTTGACGTGAGATTCAACGGCACCGATGAAATGCCCGACATGCACGAAACCGTCGTGGCCACAACTTTTGACAAGCGCGAGGTGGTTATGCTGGTGGCAGAGCACCTTGAAGGCAATATCGCCCGCTGTGTGGCTTTGACCTCAACACTGAACCTGCAACGCAACGCGCCGGCGCTTTCGTCGGGAACCACGCTGCGCATCCCGGTGGGGGAGGCTCTCTTCGGGCGCATTATTAATGTGATGGGGCAGCCGATTGACGGCAAGGGCCCCATCGAACATACCGAGACTGCGGCGATCCATCGTGACAATTCACGGGTGCAGGTGAATATGGATTCACTCAAGGGCGGCAAAGCTGATATCGTTGAAACCGGTATCAAAGTTGTCGATCTGCTTTTCCCGGTGGTCCGCGGCAGTAAGACCGGTGTAATCGGCGGTGCCGGCTGCGGCAAAACGGTCCTGATTACCGAGCTGATTCATAACATCGTCGAGGAACACGAGGGCGCGTGTGTCTTTTGCGGGATCGGTGAGCGCATCCGTGAAGGTAATGAGCTTTACTATGAGTTCGAGCAGGCCGGTATTCTGGATAAGGTGATGATGGCTTTCGGGCAGATGGATGAGCCGCCGGGCGCACGGTTTAATGTTATTCTGACGGGTATCTCACTGGCTGAATATCTGCAGCGGCAGGGAAAAGAAGTGCTGTTGTTTATGGATAATGTTTTCCGCTTTGTCCAGGCCGGTGCGGAAATTTCAACCCTGTTGGGCCGGACCCCTTCCGAAACCGGCTATCAGCCGACACTCAGCTCGGAAGTCGGCGATGTGCATGAGCGCATCAAAGGTTCAATTTCCGCCTTCGAGGCGGTCTATGTTCCCGCGGATGACACCACCGACCCGGCCGTGGTAGCCATTTTTAGCTATCTTGACGCGGTTATGGTGCTTTCGCGTGAGCGTACCCAGCTCGGACTTTACCCCGGTATCGACCCGTTGGCCTCTTCATGTTCAAACCTTAATTCGGCGGTGGTCGGACAGCGCCATTTTGATGTTTCACAGGAGGTTCTGCGTATCTTTACCAAATACGAGGAACTGCACAGAATTGTTGCGGTTATCGGGCTGGATGAATTGTCTAAGGCTGACCGGACCATCTATGAGCGCGCCCGCAAACTGCAGAACTTTCTTACTCAACCGATGTTTGTGGCGGAAGCATTCACCGGCCGCAAAGGTGAGTTTGTGCGCGTGAAAGATACGGTCGACAGTGTCGAGATGATTGTTGACGGCCGGATGGATGAAAAACCGGAAGATGAATTTTATATGGTCGGCAAACTGAACTAGGGCGTATTATGCCGAAGTTTGAGCAGGAACTGTTGCAGCGTGAACTGCTGACAGACGCGGTTTTGCGCACGGCTGTCAAGCGGGCGCGTGAATTGCGCTGTCCGCTTCACGAGGTGCTGGTAAACGAAGGCATTTGTCAGGCAGAGGATGTGCTTGCGGTGCTTTCCGCTTGCTATGGTCTGCCCGTATATGATCCGGCGGTGACCCCGGTGCAGCCGGAGGCGGTGCGGGCGGTTTCGCCCAAGCTGGTGTCGCATTATTCAATCCTGCCGGTGGCAGTCAGCGGCCGCACACTGACGATTGTTGTTACCGATCCGCTGGATATGAAGCCCGCCGAAGATCTCGAAGCCCACCACGGCTGGCGTGTGGAACGGATGCTGGGCAGCCGGCGGGATATTGAAGAAGGCTTGAAAAAGCATTACGGGGTGGGGGCGGATACCGTCGCGCGCATGCTCGATGACACCACCCGCACAACCGCGGCTCCTGAGCCGGTGTCGGAGACGCAGGATGTCGGTATGGCTTCCGATGATGTGTCGGTGATCCGGTTTGTCAACCAGTTGCTGAATGAAGCGATTCGCGCCCGTTCTTCCGACATCCATTTTGAAATACAGGCGGCCGGGCCGGTCATCCGCCGCCGGATAGACGGGGTGCTCTACGATATTCCAATACCGCAGGGTACGCGCACCCTCTATCCGGCACTGGTTTCGCGTCTGAAACTGATGGCGGGTTTGAATATTGTTGAGCGACGCGTACCGCAGGACGGACGGGCACGGGTAAAGCTCGCCGGTAATGAGTACGACTTGCGTGTTTCGGTTGTTCCGGCTTTGCATGGCGAAGATGTGGTAAGCCGGATTCTGCCGACATCCATGCTGTTTGATCTGTCGCAGTTGGGATTCTCGCCGGATGACCAGAGCCTGTTGCAAAAGCATCTCGAAAAAACCAACGGCATCCTTTTTGTTACGGGTCCGACCGGCAGTGGTAAAAGCACCACCCTGTATGCCTGCCTGAAAATGCTCAATACACGTGAACGCAAGATCATCACTATTGAAGATCCGGTGGAATACGAACTTCCCGGCATTACGCAGACCCAGATTGCCCCCGGCATCGGCCTGACATTTGCCCGTGCTTTGCGCAGTATGCTGCGGCATGATCCTGATGTGATGATGGTGGGCGAAGTGCGCGATGCCGAGACCGCCGAAATAGCAGTACAGACCGCCATGACCGGCCATCTGGTGCTGAGTACGCTGCATACCAACGATGCCGCATCCGCGGCGGTGCGTCTGATGGATATGGGAATTGATCCATATCTGATTACTTCAACAGTGCGGCTGTTCTCTGCGCAGCGGCTCGTGCGGATGCTGTGTCCTGCCTGCCGCCGCCCCGCCGAACATCCGCAGGTGCCCGGAGAACTGATGCCGGCGGGATGCCGCGCCTGCGGAAATGCAGGCTTTGCCGGGCGAATGGCCATTACAGAATTCATTCCGCTGGAGCCGTCCATTCAGGAACTTGTTTTGCAGAGGGCCGGTGCTCCGGATATCAGGCGCGCGGCCGATAAACAGGGCTGGCATACTATGTCTGAAGACGGCTGGAACAAGGTTAAGGCCGGCTTGACCTCCGCCGGCGAACTGCTGCGGGTGATTTCAGACCATGCCGATCTATAATTACACAGCTAAATCCGGTCCCGGAAAAACCGTCAAAGGCGAGGTGCCCGCTGAATCGCGCGATGCCGCACTGGCTGCCGTTGATGCGATGGGGCTGACGCCCGTATCAATCAGTGAGCAGCAGGCGCAAACCGCTATGTGGGGCGGCATCCAGCGGCTGCCGGGGCGCGCGGATGTGACCCTTTTCACCCGGCAGCTTGCGGGCCTGATTCATGCCGGGGTGCCGATCCTGCAGGCGTTGCGTACGGTACGTGAGCAATCGGAACAGGCCCGGCTTGGCAAATATCTTGAAAAGATCGAAAGAACAGTGCGCGACGGGCAGCCGCTTTCAGCGGCGCTGGCTGAATTTCCGGCGGTTTTTGACGAGCTGTATGTGAATATGGTGCGTGCCGGTGAATCGGGCGGCGTACTGGATAATGTTCTGCACCGTTTGGCGGATGCCCGGGAGCACGAGGCCGAAGTGCGCCGCAAGGTGCAGGCCGCTTTGGCATATCCGGTGCTGGTGGTGCTTGTCGGCTTTGCCACGCTTTTTATTATGTTCTCATTCTTTCTGCCGCGTATGTTGGATTTGTTTCGCGATTACACCAGTCTGCCGTGGCCGACGGTTGTGCTGATGCGTATTACTGAGTGGTTTGACGCATACTGGGTATGGCTGGTGCTCGTGTTTGTGCTGATCTGGGCGGTTCTGCGCAGAATGGTCGCGCACGAGAACGGGCGGCTTGTGCTGCATCATCTTCTGCTGATCAGTCCGTGGTTCGGCCGTTTTGTGCGGCAGTCAGATCTGGCCCGTTTTGCGCGCACCTGCGCGCTGCTGCTCGATTCCGGCATTGCTATTGACAAGGCGCTCGATCTTGCCACGATGACCATGCGTAACAGTGTCCTGCGCATGGAACTGGCGGCGGTGCGGCATTCGGTGGTTCATGACGGCAGCCGGGTTTCCGACGGATTGGCGCGTTGCGCGCATGTCCCGGTTTTTATGGCGCGCATGGCCGCAGTCGGCGAAAAGGGCGGCAAGCTTGATTCCGCCCTCACGGATGTGGCGCTGTTCTATGAAAAGGATCTCGAACAGCGCAGCCGCGTGCTTACTTCGCTGCTCGAACCGCTGCTGATCCTGATCGTGGGCGGCTTTGTCGGTTTTGTGGTTGCCGCAATGCTGCTGCCAATCTTTCAGCTAAGCCTGTCACGCTGACCACGCTATTGGGGTAACGTCCCGATTCCCGACAAATAGGAGATTGCCTTGTCTGAAGTTGACAGGGACTCTCATTGAATTATGTCCAGACCTTTGCTAATAGATGTTGAGAACGGTGGGTTCCATATATGAGCGCTTTAAAGGACGGATGCAGAGGGATAGAGATGTTCGGAGAATTGTTGAGAGGTGTTTGTCACAAATGTCGGAAGTCGGGACGCGCCCCCTATGTCCTCAGTCCCTTGGGGCATCCCTCTGGGGACACCCATGCAGAGGGGGTGCCAAGGGACTGGACACCCCCTACGGCAAAAGCCATCTCCCCATTAGGAGGTGTTCCCGCATCCCGCGGGGTAAACTTACTGGGTATCTCCATCCGCAATCCTTGTCCCCATCTTTATCCCGATCCTTGTCGACAACGAGTCGCAGGGCAAGCAAGCCCGGCGGGGCAGATTCTGAAACAGGCGCCACTTCACCTGTTCTTTGGTCTCAACTGCTCTTTTCAGGTCCACATGGCATATTTATTGCGTATCCTCATTCTTAATATTATATTAGTTCTGAAATATAGAGTTATATTAGCGCAAAATACGGTTGGATTTGCCCAAAGTAGCGCAAGCGTCCAGCTTGCCTGTTGAAAAAACAGGCGGGACGCCTGTTCCACATTTCAAATCCAACCGGATTTTGCGGTAATAGATAGAGTTCGTCTAAATATTGTAAAATCAGGAGAAGGAGATTATGGAAAAGACGCGGTTGATTGGTTTGATGGCGCTGGTCGTGTGTACATTTGTATTCATAAGTTTCGGACAGCCCGACGGAGAGGATATTTTTACGCTTGATTCGTTATTTGACTCGACCCCGGACATACCGGGCGAGGAGATCAAGGAGATGGAAACAGGCGATTTGCGGGAGTTCCGGGTTGTTACGGATGATGATATCAGCGGGCTTGAGGTCGGTGACATATACCGGAACAATACCGCGGTTTATAAGGTGATTACAGTTGATGCCCGCGACCGCGAGGGCGGGCGCTTTACGGTGCAACGCACCGGGGGGACGGATGAACCGACCCGCACCTGGACACGCGTTTCTGGTTTGGGCCCGTTGACGATTACCGGGCGGGAGACTTTGCTGTCACGGTTTGTCAGTGGCGGCCCGCTGATGTATCCGATTGCCCTGCTGCTGCTGGTGATGATCGTCATCGCGGTTAATAACGGCTTTATCTACCGCTATAAGCGGCATTGCTCACCGGCGTTTGTCAAAGACGCCCGTGAGGCGGTTAATAGCGGCAACATAAAGATGCTTGCGGAGCGTGCCGCGGCCGCCGGTCGCGGGCTGCTGCCGGCGATATGTCTGTCGATGACCCGTGATTTCGAGATATCAACGGAGGAGGATATCCGTATTCGCTGCGAAGCGGAAGCGCGCCGCCAGGTATCCGTCCTGCGGATACCGTTGCGGGCGTTGAATTTCATTGCCGCGACGGCGCCTTTGCTGGGGCTGCTCGGCACGGTAACGGGCATGATTGTCTGTTTTGACAGCCTGGCGGAGGAGGCTGCCAGCGCCGGCAAGTCACAAGCGATGGCCGCGGGCATTAAAGTTGCGCTGCTTACAACAGCTTTCGGTCTGAGCGTGGCGGTCCCCACGATGCTGGCATATTTTATCGGCAATCAAAAACTTTCCGGCATAGTGGCACAGTGCGAATTGTACACCACCGAGCTTGTCCACCGCCTTGGCATCATCAAACGCAACCGGGAGTGAAAGGATGCAATTCGATAGCGAACATGACGATGAAATGCGGATCAACATGGACCCGATGATTGACTGTGTGTTCCTGCTGATCATCTTTTTCCTGGTAACAACCGCCTTCATAAAAATGGAACAGGATCTCTCGATCCAGCTTCCGGTTCAAAGCCGTGAAATGAAGGTTGAGCAGCCGCCGACGCGCCCGATTGTGGTCAATGTGCGCTACGGCGGAGATGGACGTGTCGAGTATGTGGTCGATAATGAGCGTCTGACTTTGGCGGGGTTGACGGCGAATTTCAGCCGTGCGCGTATCCGTAACAGCGATCAGGCGGTGATTATCCGCGGGGACCGGCGGGTGCGCTGGGATCATGTCGCGGCGGTTATGGGCAGTTGCGCACAGGCCGGCATTATCAAAATATCCGCTACTATGGAAATACAGGAATAATCTTTCCGGCACGATAACCACGGAGGCCTTATGGCGCTGAAATCCGATAGAACTGCACAACCGCCGGAAGCGGATGTTATGGTACAGGTTATCAATCCGCGCGCCGTGGTGATCGGATTGCTGTTTTTTGCTTTGATTATCGCCGCTATGTTTTTTATCCGGCTGGCCGGCCAGACATCCGCACAAAAGAAATTGACCGAATTCGAGTTTACCGTTGACCAGCCCGATAAGGAGGAATTCGAGCTGAAGGAGCCGATTCGCGATATAATGCGCGAACAGGTCGAGGAAATGGACCAGATCGAAATCGAGGAACGTCCGGATATCCAAATGACGGTGATGCCCACCGAAGTTGAAGTTGTCGAAACGGTCATTCAGTCCCGCAATATTGATGTTATCACCCCCGATATTCAGGTGGACGCCATCGAGATAGACATTGATGCCCCCGAGGAAATAACCGAGATTTCGGAAACTGTCGAGTTTGCGGTGCCGGTTATTGCCGCGGAGCTTCCGCAACCGGCGGACATCTTTTCGTATGAAACTCCGCCTCCGCCTGATAAACCGGCGCGCTACACTCATAATGTCGCTCCCCGCCCCAGCCGTCATTTGAAAGTGCTGCCGAACGCTTTCGGCGATCAGGATGCGCCAGCAATGGGTGAGCTGGGGCCAATGAATGTCAATTTATTCGGCAGCGGAGACTTTTTCCGCGCCATGACCGGCATGGGCGGTATTCATGCGCGCTCGGCGGTTGATTCGGCGTTGCACTGGCTGGCGGTGCGTCAGGAGCCCGAAGGTCACTGGGACACACGTAAATGGGAAGGCAGCGGTAGCCTGGTTGGCAATACCGGCCTGACGTTAATGGCGTTTATGGGCGGCGGGCACAATACGCGGCGCGGTGAGTATCGACGCACTGTTCTGCGCGGTATTGAATGGTTGTTGAACGAACAGCAATCCGACGGCAAAATCGGTGCGACAATGTATGAGCATTCGATTGCCGCCATTGCGCTGTGTGAAGCCTTTGGCCGCAGTGGCGATGAGCGGTTCGGCGGCGGGTCGCGACGCGCCATCACCTGGCTCGAGCGGGCGCAAAACGCCGATGGCGGCTGGCGCTATCACCCTAATTCTGAAATGAGTGATGTCTCGGTCACCGCCTGGGTGATCCAGGCGATGAAGACCGCCCGGCTGGCTAATATTCGTGTGGATAATTCTGTTTATGCGCGGGCGCTGCTCTATCTTGACTCGCTTACCGATCGAGGCGGTCGGGCCGGTTCTTCCGGCGCGGTGGGTTACACTTATGAATCCAGTCTGCGTTATAGCAACAATCGCCCGGCAATGACCAGTGCGGGAATGGTTATCCGGCAGTTCAGCGGCACGGGAGTCCGCTCTGATCTGCTCAAAAAAGGCGCCGAGCTGACGATGAGGCATCCGCCGCAATGGAGCGGTAAAGATTTTTATTTCTGGTATTATGCCACCTATGCCATGCACAACATGGGTGACGAGTACCGTTTATGGTGGAACCGGCGCATTCGTGATGTGTTAATCGAGAATCAGGTTAGAACCGGCGAGGATGCCGGCAGTTGGGACCCGCGGGGAGACCGCTGGGCCGGTCAGGGGGGACGGGTTTACACCACCGCGCTGGGCGCCCTGTGTTTACAGGTTTATTATCGCTATTCCGATGCGTTGAACAGTTTCGGCGTAGCGCCGAGTATCGACGATCTTTTTCTGCGGTAGAATCGGGAATTAGTTAATTATGACGGGATTATTGAAAAAGCGGTTTGCGGCGGCAATGCTGGTGTTGCTGGTAACTGTGGTTATTGCCGGCGCGCAAAGCGGTGCGGGCGGTGTTGCCGATTTGATGAACCGCCGGCTATATGATCACGCCATACGTATATTGAAAACGGAAATAGAGGGCCGGACGGATGCCGAGAATGCAGTCAGCTTTCTAAGGCTGGGAGAGTGTTATTATCTGAAGGGCATGTATAACGAGGCGCGTCCATGGTATGCAAAGGCGTTACAGGTTCTGCCTCCCGGACGTAATCAGATCATTGCGGAGTACCGTCTGGCATGTCTGGCCTATCGCATATCGGATGCCGCCGGCGCAATCAGGCAGACCGAAGAATTTGTGCGCCGCCATCCCGGCGACCAGCGTGCGGGGCGGCTGCTGCTTTTCAAAATGCAGCTGCTGGCGACACAGGGGGCGGCTGCACTTGAGCAGATCGAGGCAACCAGACGCGAAATTGCCGGTCGCGCGCGGGTCTACGGGGCATCAATCGATCTTTCGGCCGACAAAATTCTTACGGATTATTATCTGTCGATCGGTCAGGGGGAGAAGGCCGTTGAAGGCTACCTGGCCATCTGGAACAATTATCGCAAAGTTTCCGCCGAATATGCCGCGGACAACCGTCCCGTGCCGGCCGCCCTGCGTGAATCGCGTGATTTTGCCGCCTTGCAGCTTGCCTTGATTGCAGTGAACTCGAACAACCCCACAGAAGCCGAAAAATGGCTTGAGAGCATTGATTTTGACCCGCAGTCGATCTGGCAGGCGCGATTGATGCTGGCACAAATTGCCTATGGTCAGGGTGATTATCGTAAAGCCGAGAGAACGTTATTGGACAACGGTTTTATAGAAACCGTTCCGGAGGGCGAGATCAGGTCAAATATGTACCTGTTGTTGGGGTTCTGCGCAAAAACCGCCGTCCGGCCGACATATGAGAGTGTCGCGGAGTATTTTGGCAAAGTTACGCCGGGGACACGAGCATACGCGCAGGCGCAAATGGGGCTGGGCGATACCGCTGAGCGGTGGCGCCGTTACCGGGAGGCCATTGTATGTTTCGAGAATGCCCGGGTGTCGGCGGCCTACGAGCCCGAAGCGCTTGCGCGGCTGGGGCGTCTTTATCTGGAAAAGGCCGCGGCGACCGACGATGAAGACGAGCGCAACGATTTTTATGAAAAGTCCGCCGACCGTTTTAGCGTACTGACCACCAAATACTCTTCCACCAGGTTTGCGCGTGACGCTGACGAACAGATCAGATCATTGATTGCCAAAGGTTACGACGTCAAGCTGGCCATGAGCGATGCCGAGCTGATCGCCGAATGGGAGGCGACGGTTTCACGGCATCCGGGCTCGCAGGAGGCGGCCCGCGCGTTGATCAGCATCGCGCGCCTGGCGCAAAGCGCGGTGCGCAACGAGGAGACCGACGAGCTGATCAAGCCGCCGGATTTTGCCACGTCCGCGGCGGCGGCCACCCGCCTGCTTGATCCGCTGGTATATACCGGGCGCGATCTTGCGCCGGAGTTCTGGCGCGATTTGCGGGCCGAAGCGCACTATTACCGCGGACTGGCGCATACCGCCAGTCTGGGCCGCCAGACCGAAAGCGGAGACTATCAACCAGTCTATCTCGATGCGCCATCGGTTCAACAGGCATTAGAAGACTTAGCGCAGGCGCGCGAGCTGGCAGGTGAGAAACAGCATGACCTGCTGCGGAATATCGAGCTGGTTATGCTTGAGGCGCGCTTTAAATCGGGTGACGAGACCCTGCGTAAACAGGCGGAAGATCGCTTTGATGAGCTGATTGACGAATACGGCGCCGAACCGCGTTTTCAGCGTCTGGCGCTGGATTTGGCCGAGTGGCATCTCGAACAGGGCAACGATGTTGAAGCCGCGCGGCTTTACAAGGGTGTGGCCGAGCGTGGCGGGGCAATGTTTTCACAGGAGGATATTGTCAGGCTTCTCTTTACTGCCGGACGGCTTTACAGCAGCGCCGGACAGGACGCTTTGGCCGGCGGCACCGAACGTCATTACGCCGTTTATATATTCCCGCGCGCCGTTATTGCCACCGCGCCTTTTATTGCCGCCTGGCCGCCTTTACAGGAGCATGTGATCGTAAACTGGCCGTCAGACGCGGGCGGGGTGCCGGCTGCGGAGATGCTGCAAATTTTGTCGCGCGCTTCCGGCATTCCGTTTGTCTGGTCACGACGGCGCGGTTACAATGGGCTGGCGGAATACCTGGCCGGCAGGCGCGTCGGCATTGAAGAATCTCATGGGACTGTGGCATCGTTTCTCAGGCGTATTATCGATCCGGAAAAACATGGCGCCGCGCTTGATATCGGGTTGACCGGCGCCGAGCCCACGCTTGCGCCGCATGAACGCGAAGCCTACAGCCCCGAAACACGTGATCGCGGGCAGGTTGTCGAATTGTTTTCGATAGCCGAGGAGCGCCGGCGTTACGAACCGCTAACCCGGCCATACGGGGACTGGCGGAGAGTTCATTCCGGCAATACCATGTTCTTTTCCGTGCTGCGCCGAATCGAAGAACTTACCGGAACCGCGGCGCTATGGGCTGACACGGTAAATCGCGAGCGCACGCTGGCAACGGAATATCCCGCGCCCCCGGACGGTATCGGCGGCAACGCCTCCTGCGCGGATGTTCTTTCCGTGCTGCTGGAACCGCTCGGATTAGACTGGCGTATTGAGCCGCGTGACCTTTCGCATGAATATTTCGAGAATGCTTTGGATTGCTTTAACACGATCCGCCAGATTTCGCCACGCAGTCCTTATGGCGAGAAATCATGGTTTATCCTGGCGTTGAATTATTACCATCAACGCGATTATGAACGCATGCGGATCATTCTTGAGGAATATCTGCGTGTTTTTGACAGTCCTTCATATGAGCATTTTCATCAGGCGAACTTCTGGATCGGCTGGCTGTTCGAGAACGAAAGAAACTATCGCGACGCCGCGCGGTTTTATAATCGCGCCGCGGAGGAGGCTTTGGTGATCTGCCGTCCCGCGGTAACTGAAGAGGAGACGCAACCATTCCCCTCCCGCGAGCAGTTGGCCGCCGGCCTGGCCTATGAAACACGTTTTGCGCTTGATGAACGCGTCAGCGCAACGCTTACCAATATCACCTTGGAAGGGCGGTTTATTGATTTTGTAAGGTTTAATTCGAATCTGGAAATCCGCATTGATCCGGAAGCTGCCGGCGTCACCGCGGCCATAGATCTGCCGCCTTATGAGAATGCGCCGCTGTTCGAGGTCCTTTGCGATGGCGTCGAGCGCTTCGGCTTGAGTTTTAAGGCCGAAAACGCGCGCCCGGAGGTTGCCGAGCGGGCATATTACCGGCTGGCGCTTTGCTACAGACGTGATGAACTTAACGAACAGGCGTTGAGCGCCGCCCGGGTGCTGATCGAGCGTTATCCGCAAACCGCACGCCGCCGCGACACAATCAGGCTGAAGCTGGATATCTATAAAGCATTAAAAGATTATCGTAATGTTCTGCTTACTTTAAGGATGCTTCAGGACGAGATGCCGGATGAAACCGAGCGGTATAAACTTGAGTATGAACTTGCCCGGATTCATTTTGATTTGTGTAACTACGATAGCGCTGTCAGGCATTTCAGAAACACGCTGGCGGCGACGCAGGCCGACGACGAACGCGTCAAGGTGCGTGAAGGTTACGCGCGGGCATTATTACGCGCCGGGAGTCTGTCCGAAGCGCTCAATCAGTACCGTGCCTTGCAGCGCGAAGAAACTTTGCCACTGCGCAATTTTATTGCCGAGATGACGGTATGGTATCTTGAACGCGTTACCGGCGCTGTCAGCGATGAAGCTTTGCCCGCGGCCGCATCGAAAATTATTCGTGAATATGAGGCGCTCGATCCGGAAAGACGCTCGAATCTGACGCGAGACGCGTTGGCGCGCGTAACATGGATTTATTATGTTTCCGGCCTGCTGGATCTGCATAATGGCGACCGGGTAAAAGCATTAACAAAATTCGAGGCGGCCGGAAATTCGCCTGATGACTCACTGGCGGCGGAAGCGCTGTATCAGGCCGCGCTGTTGCAAAAAGGAATGCAGCACTATGCCGCCGCGCGCGAAACATTACAGTATATGCTGTTTTCGACACGTTCCGCCGAAGCTGAAGTGAAGGGTTTGCATCTGCTGGCGGATTGTTTCCGTCAACTGAACGATATCGAGCAGGCGGAATCCCGTGAAGATCTGCTTTTGAACCGTTTTCCAGATTCACGGCTGGCGGAAAAGGTGTTGAGCGCACGGCGGAAAGCTGCCGCGGATGCCGCGGTTGATGCAGACGATGCGCTTAGCGAAACCGCCGGCGGCGGCGATGATGAGATGCCCGGCGCGTCAGCGCAGGCGGTTGAATAAGTTTTGCGGCATCGCCGGCATGATCCGCATGATGCCATGTTAACAGGGATATAGAAGATTATGTATAATTGCAGTTATAATAATATTTTACGCAAATGTACATGTTTGGCGGTGGCGGCGCTGTGCGTCGTTACGCTTACTGTAGCAGTCGGCGACGAGCAGGAAACACCTGAGGCATTGTTCCGGCGGGCGGCGGAACATGAACGCAGCGGGCGGATGGCGCAGGCGGCCGATGCCTTTGCACTGTTTCTGGAAAAATACCCCGCTCACGGTCAGCGCCATGAGGTGCATTACCGTTTAGCCAAGGCGCTTGACGGGGTGGGGCGGGTCGATGAGGCCATCGAGCATCTCGAAGCGGCGCTCGACGGCAGGGCGACGCGTTTTCGCAATCGTCAGGAGGCTTCATTACTGCTGGGTAAACTGCTGGGCGAGATCAAGGAATATCAGCGCGCCGTGACGGTGTTGGAAAGGCTGCTGGCGGAAGGCGCCGGTATTTACGAGGACGAAGTATTGAATATGTGCGCAGGTTATTATGCTGTAATGGAGCAATATGAAGAGGCCGCCGCAAAATTCAATATTCTCAAAAGACGGCGTAATTCGGCTTTTGCCGAGCGGGCTTCATACCGGCTGGCGCTGGTATGGCTGCAGGCCGGTGACCTCGAGCTGGCCGTGGCGGCCGCCAGTGACTTTGCCACTGACTATCCCGCCAATCAGGAGGCGCGCGGACTGATGCTGAGCATCGCGGATACTTTCCGCGAACAGCGTAAATGGGATCAGGCGCTGAGCATTTGCGAACAGTTGCGCACGCGTTTCCCTGACGCGCCGGAGGCGCGCGCGGCGCTATATATCGTGGCATCATGCTTTCGTGACCGGCGCGAATTCGAGCGTGCCGCGCAAGCGTTCGAGGCCATCGCGCGTGTGCCGGAAAATATCCGTTCCGGACTGGCGGCCGAGGCGATGTTGAAAGCCGCCGATGTTTACTATTCGGACATTAATAATGTCGAGAAAGCGATGGAGCGCTACGACGAGGCCGCCAGGCTGGCGCGCGAATATACCGACCGGCAGCGTCAGGCCGAAATTCTTGAGGTATGTTATTTCCGGCTGGCGGAGCATTACTTTGCGCAACAGAAATGGAGCGTTGCGCTCGAGTATTATTCCCTGCTGCGCGAAATCGGCACCAGTGTCAACATCCTGCCGCGAATCATGAGATGCCAGGCCGAGCTGGGGTTATCGCAAGATCCCCGTGAACAGAGTGGTCGTGAGGTCGAGTTCCTGCGGAAAACAATTGCCGCCAATCCCGGCACCTTCGCAGCGGCGGAGGGAGAGACTTTTCTGGCTGACCGCGAGCTTGAACGGCGCATTCAACGCCGGCATGAACCGGAACAACTGCTGAAGGTATTGGAGCTTTATGATGACGTTTTGCAACGTTATCCACGCAGTGTCCTCTCGACGCATCCTCTCGAAGCATACATTCATATTCAGCGCGGCAGGATTTATGCGGCGGTCTTTCAGGCCAATCTCGACGCGGGAATTGAAAGCCAGGCATGGAATGATGCTGTTAAGGCGTTTCAAGCGGCGCTGGATACCGACGGGGACATGCCTTTCAAACTGGAGGCTCTTGAATATATTGCGCAGACAGCGGATGCCGCCGGCCAGTCGCGTTTGGCGTTTCAAACCTACAGCAGACTCTATGAATTGACCGACCGGCAACAGCGCGACGGGCATGACGATGGTGAGTCGGCGGAGAGAATGGCCGGTTATTTGCGGAGTATGCTGACGCGCGCGGATGCCGCGGACGCGGTTGAGGATGCGCTGCGGCTGGCGCGCGGGATAGTCGAGCAACAGGGCGCGGATACCGCGGCAGGCCGCCATGCTTTGTTCTACATCGGCGAGTTGTACTACATCCGCAGGGATTTCTCCGCGGCAGCAAGAGCTTTTCGCGAATTTATCAGTACCTACGGGCCGGAACAGGATGCCGACGGCAATCTCGCCAGACGCCCCTGGCAGCCGCGCAACGTCGATGAAATTGTCGCGCAGGTCTACGAAGCCGCCGTGCGCGTTGCGCATTGCTGGCATTTACAGGGGCACACGCAGAACATGCTCAAGGCTTATCAGTGGATTGTTGACAATATTCCGCACAATAACCGGTATATGGCCGAAGCCCAATACTGGCTGGCCATGGAACTTGGCAAGGGGGAGAATGCCGAAGGGCGGGCGGAACGCGCGGCGTTCGCGCGCCGGTTATGGACAACCGTGGTGTCGCCGGTTTTTATCGATGATCCGGCCTGGGATGATGACGGCGGACCGCAAATCGAGGCGCGCAACGTTCAACGTAATTCGCCATGGTATTTCTGGATCAATGACCGTGACATGCGCAAATACGTACAACCGGCGGTCATTAAGTCCGGTGAGATAATGAGCGGGTTGAACGAGCATACCGCCGCGGCGCGCGCTTTCAGCCGTTATTTGAGAATGTTCCCCGAACCGCGGGTACAGCGCGGTCAGCCCGCGCCGGAGCCCGATGAATACCGTTCGATTGCCCGTTATGCGCTCGGCCTCGAGCTGATCGAGCTGCGCGATGTTGACAGACTGGCGGAGGTATACAGGCCGTATCTGGGCGAGCTGCGCGAAGACCGGTTTCGTGTTGCGGCATTGCGGCTGCTGGGTTTCCATTTATCGCGCGGCGATGACGCATTTATCGGCGCTGAAGCATATGCTACATTGCTTGACGAATACGGCGAAAACCGCCTTGACGCAGAGGGGCAGCCGCTGCCGGTGCCGGCGGACCAGCGTATAAGAAGGAACAGTTACGGGTGGAACGGCATTCGTATGCCGCTGCCCGATGGCCTGGACTTAAGTCAGGTGCGTTATGCACTCGGTTTTCTTTACTGGCAGAATCGGGACTGGCAGGCATGCATTAGAACTTTGCAGGCGTTTGTTGATGACCCGCGGCTGGCGAATAGTGAACACCGCGCACAAGCCCTATACATGACCGGTCAGAGCTTTTATCGCATGCAGAATTACCGGGACGGTGTCAAAACCATGTTGCAACTGATTAGCGCTTATCCCGGATTCGAGGCGATCGAGGAAGTCTATGTGCGTGCCGCGTGGGGGCTTGTTGAAGAAAAGCAATGGGAACCGGTACGGGGGCTTCATCAACGGTTTGTTCGGAGTTTTCCGCAAGCGCTCAACCGCCCGCACATGGATCTCTATCTGGCGGTGTCCGAGATCGAGGGCGGTCAACGCGAAGCGGGGCTTTCGCGGTTGCGCGATCTGGCCGGCAGCTCGACTTATGAGGATGTCAAAGCCGATGCGCATTACTACCTTGGTATTGCGCTGATGCCGGGATGGCATAAGGTTACAGTCGAGGATCTGCGCAATCCCGAAGCCGCCGAACTTGATCCCGATGCGCTCGACCGCTATAACCGGGCTTTGCGTCTGCTGGATAAAAGCGTTGAATATTACCCGCGGGCAAGAGCATGCCTGGCGGCCGCAAAATGCAATATAGCGCTCAAGAACTGGAGCGAAGCGCGGGTTCTGCTGGACCGCGTTATCCGTGATTTTCCCGACGCTGACCGCCTGACCGCCAACGAAGCCGCCGCGCTGCTGCCGCATGTGCTGGTAAAGACAGCCGCGCGCCAATAAGGACGGTCTCGCCGGTTATTTCAATCATCGCTGACGGCGGCGGGTTTATGGTTGATGAAAGCTTTTGCGTTTGCAGCATCAGCAGCAGAAAGGGATCGGGCATGTATGGTTATTGGTTAAGAAAATTGCTGTGGGCGTTTGCGGCCGTTGTTTGTATTTCGCGGGCGGCGGCTGATCCGCTGGCGGAGCTGCGGCGCGAGTCTTCCGCCGTTTATGAAGCGCTGCTTGAAATACATCATGTTTATCAGGATTTGGTTGCCGACTACAGCCGTAACGGCGCTGATGCAATGTATGAAATCAGATTGCTGGATGGACGCGGAACACCGGTAATGTCGTTGGATATCCATGCGCATGGCGGACGCTGCCTGTACGGTACGGCGCGTCTGACCGGTTCTCCGCAATATTTGCATCATGTGGATGTTTCGGACCTGCGGCTTGATATCCGCGGACAACGCGTTAGTGTGCGCGGTTCCGCGGTCATACATTACAACCTGCCGGACTCGATTCTTGAGGATGCCGCCCGGCGCAGCCAAAATATAACATTTGATGCATCTTCTTATAGAACTGACCCGCGTGTTGAATTAAACTCGTCGCGAACCGGCGGCATTATCGCTCAAATTAAACAACCGCCGGCCGGCCGGACGGCGGATGACATTGAACGGGTGATTCCCGCGCATGCAACCAGCGCGGTACTCTATGCTCTTTGCCGCGAATGGGAACGGCATGCCCTGCATATGTATCGCCGGATGCGTATCAATGAACATGCGATTATTTCAACGCAGGCGCCTTTCGACCTCGATAACCGGCATCCGGCGCGTATTCCGCGCCGGCCGGAAATCGCCGGCGCCGGCACACCGGACACTCCGGCGGATTCGCGCGCACCGCATACGGAGATACCGGACCTGGATATGCCGGGGCTTGACGATACGGAACTTGACCTCTTTGGGCCGGATACGTCTGCCGCAACGGCGTTGATACCGGCCGGTATTCCAAGCGAAGACACCCCGGAAATCATTGCGCGACGCCTGACCGTAACACAAGATATCCGCGGGCATTTGCAACGAATGGCGCGCGCAACCGCCAACCAGTTTAAGCTGCGGCGGGAACAGAATGCTTTTGTGCAGGGAACCGTAACGGTTGATGACCCGGACTTCGGTCCGTGGTTCGGGTATGAACCACTGCCGGAAAAGGACGGTATGCGCAATTTTGTTGAGGCCGGCAGCGGCGGTGACGGCCGGCAGCTTTGGCGCTTTGTTACAAACTGGAAGGTGCTCGGACCGTTTCGTAACACTGAGTTTGTCGATCTGCATATGCCGGATATCTTTCCGGTAGATGAAGCATATTTCGATGTGGTTGCCATTAATACCACATTGATGGACGGAACAAGGGTCAGGGAACAGCATAACACACCGGAAACAGCGGTATGGCGCGAGAAACTAATGGAACCGGGCAGCGGTATGCTGCGCCCATGGCGTATGAATGCCCGCGGACGGGGCAATATTCCGGGATTACAGAACGCGACTTTTTATCTGGCAACAACAATTCACGCCGAAGAAGATGTCGAGCTGTGGGCCGGCGGCCAGACCGAGGACCGCGCTTTGCTATGGGTGAATGAACGCCTGGTATGCCGTTGGCCCGTGCCGGAAGGTGATGCCGCGGTTGATGGAGACTCATTGTTCAAAATGCAACTGCAAGCCGGCGAGAACCGCATAATAGCGCGCCTCGATAACGATGAAGGCTTTACCGGTATGGCATTGCGGCTCTGTTTGCGCGGCGCCCCGCGAACGGCGGCGTCCGCCACCGAACGGCATGCGGCCATTCAAAAACAGCTTGAAGCTCTCGAGGAAAAGCAGCAGCGGATAACCGGGATGCGCGGCGGCGGTGACGGGCGCTTTCCTGACGCCACGCCCCCACTGGTATGGGATATCCAGTCCGGCCTGAATTTGCGCTGGAGAGATGAGCCCGGCGCCGGCAAATCCCCGCCGGTTATTGCCGGCGATAAAATCTTCGTCGCGGTCGATCCGATCTTTCTGGTTTGCCTGGATAAGCATACCGGGGAGAAACTGTGGAAGCGGGAGATGAACATCCTTGAACTGATCGACCCGGAGAAATACCGGGAATCGCGGAATCTGCGCGATGATCGTAATGCGTGGTGGCGTTATATTGTCGAGCACGGCGGTATTAACCGCGGCTCTGACTGGAATAATTATGTCGGTCACATGTTCGCGACACCGGTTACCGACGGTGAACATATCTGGGTTAAATGCGGTGCGGGGGTAGTGGCATGTTTCGATCTTGACGGTAATCGCAAATGGATGGTCAGGACGGATTACGGAGACAGCGGGTTCAGTATGTGTTCATCTCCGGTACTGGTTGACGGGAAACTGATTTTCGAGCTGCCGCTCAAAAAACATGAACATTACCATTCGGATTTGAAAATGGTATGTTTGGATGCCGCGACCGGAGAGCTTTTGTGGGAAGTGCCGCGGGTTCACAATGTCAGCCCGGCAAGCACTCCGGCGGTGATGCGTTTGAGTAATGGTCAAGACTCGATGGCGGTGGTTATTACCGGCGGCGGTGTAATGCCGGTTGAACGGGATGACGATCTGGATGACGTATTTGTTATGGGGGGAACTGTGGTACGGGTGGATGATGGCCATGTCTTGATCGAGAATCTTGGTGTAAGCAGCGGATGGAGCTCGCCGCTGCCGCTGAAGGATCGCGGCTTTCATGTCGGTCATAATTACGGAACAGCGGTGCGCATGATAATGCTTGATCGGGATACGGTCGGCGCACAAAGGCTCTGGACGCGTAACACCAGTGATTTTTCGGGCGGACTTGTTTACGCCAACGGTGTATTGCACGGTCTGCCGGGCGGACAATTTCCGCGCGGCCCGGTCTTTCATGATGCCGCCAGCGGCGCTGAAATCGACAAGCGGGTTAATATCAACACTCTGTATGATTCGCAATTCGGACGCGGTTATACGCCGCCGGCGTATGCCGGCGGCTACGTTTTCATTGCGGATGACGGAACCTATCTTGGCCGCCCCGGTTATTTCTCCAGGGTGTTTGTCGTTCAGCCGGGACGCGACGGCCGTCTGCTGGCGCGTAACCGGCTCGAGGTTAACATGATGCCGCCGCTGGTTTTCGATGGTGACCGTATCTATGCGCGCAGTAACAACAGCCTTATATGCCTGGGGCACACCGGCGAAGAAGGACGGGCTGAAGAGGCCGAAACGGTCGCCGCGACGCTGCTGGAAGATCTGCCGCTGAAACCGCCGGCGGCGACGCCCGCGCACAGGGTTGAGTCTGTCACCACCGCGTTCAGACAGGAAGCATGGGCAAGCGTCCCGGTGGTATTGCAGGATTGGCAGGTCATCGGTCCGTATCCGGCGGACGAGGCCGACGCGGTTTTGCAGGCAATCGGCGGAACAAAAGCCGCGGCGCTTAATAACGCGCAATATGGCGGGCAGCCGATTCAGCAACAGCGGATTACCCGCCACAGTAATATAAGCCTGCGTCAGAGCGATAAAAAGAATTACATGAACCTTATTCCGTTCGGCGAAGAACAACAGGGGCAGGTCGTTTATTTTACCAGACGCCTTGCCATTGCGCAGGAGCGTACGGTGCGCGTGTTATGTGATCGGGCCGATGTCAAGGTCTGGTTGAGCGGCAAAGCGGTCCAGAATCAGGAGCGCCTGCATCTGGGTGCCGGTTCGCATCAACTGCTGGTGCGTTACATTGCCAATGCCGGAAACGACGCAGCATCCCTGATGGATTTGCAACTGGTCGATTCCCCGTCAGCCGAGGCTGATATTGCCTTTTGGCGTGAATCGGTGGAATATAATCGTCAGATTCTCGAAAGGGTGATCGAGCTGCGTCCGGCATCCGATACCGCGGCCCGCGCAAAAAAACTGCTGGATACTTTTGCCGGAATGTTGTAATCTGAATTACCAGCGCATCATCCCATCATCCGGTTGGATCTGCCCAAAGTAGGGCAAGCTTCCGTACAAGCTTCCAGCTTGCCTGTTGAAAAAACAGGCGGAACGCCTGTTCCACCAACCCGCCGTCGCCTTTGGCTATGGCGTGGCACCGCACGGAATATCCAATATCCAAGGAAAATCACGTTTTTCTGGCCTTGTTCGGTTGGAAATTCCTTGCCTGCCATGCGTAGCGGAGAATGGTTGGAGCTTGGGTGTTTTTCTTAAAGATTTATCTGTCAATCATTTAGCCTGATCTATTCATGAAGATTACATTTGAGTGTCAGATTAGCTTACGGAGGGGAGGAATACAACCACGGATGACACAGCGCGGCAAAGCCGCAACCAAAAAAGATAATATAACCACTGATTACACCGATTGCACGGATAATAGGGATTCAATATCCAACAGCCAACAAGGAATTTCCAATGTCCAAAAGATTTG
>PXDI01000050.1 GCA_003565095.1 PVC group bacterium
AGAGAAGAGGGAGATTTGCGTGTACGAGTATGTGTAGGAGTACGGTAAGACCATTCGGACCGGAAGCCCCTTACTCGTACACGTACTCTTACACTCGGATCTCTTGACCCATGTGCGGAGAGCACGTTATCGCCGATGGGGAAGGGGAATCCGTAGTCGTCGCATCAGCCGCACCTGTGTCCGTCGTTGAAAGTGAATCGGGTAAGTGTATCCGAGGGACGGGCTTCCCATCCGTGGGACCATTTTTCTCATGTATGTCGTTGCTGTACAGAAAATGCACAAAATCTTTTTTCGAAGATATCACTTCTAATGCAATACAAAAACAGTATGAAGTATGCACCAACTCGCAGATGGGCCCGGCAGCACCTGAGCAGAAAAAAGTTCTGTTATGGTCTGAGCTTATGCGTTATGTTTGCTTTTTGTGAGTATACAGCAATGACATAGCAAAAGGCTGGAGGCAATTCATGGGCGGTTTTTTCGGTGTTGTTTCTTCTTCTGACTGCGTAGCCGACCTTTTTTTCGGCACGGATTATCACTCCCATCTGGGCACTCAGCGCGGCGGGATGGCCGTCATGCACCGCGATGGTTTCACCCGGCACATCCATGACATCCGCAATACCCAGTTTCGCAGCAAGTTTGAAGATAACTTGAAGGATTTCAAAGGGAAATCCGGCATCGGCATAATCAGCGATTATGACGACCAGCCGATTCTGGTACGCTCGCATCTGGGGCATTTCGGCATAGTAACAGTCGGCGCCATTAAAAACACCGACGAACTGGCGCAACGCGCCTTTGCCCGCCGCCACACGCATTTTTCTGAACTCGGGAACAATGTCATCAATCCTACCGAACTGGTTGCCACACTGATCAATGAGGAGGACTCCTTCACCAACGGCATTTGTAATGCCCAGGCGCAGATTGAGGGTTCTTGCTCAATGCTGCTGTTGACGGCCGACGGCCTGTACGCCGCCCGCGACCGACTGGGACGTACTCCCATTATCATCGGCCAGAAGGACGGAGCATGCGCTGCCACAATGGAAACCTGCGCCTTCCCGAATCTGGGCTATGAGACCATCAAATATCTTGGACCGGGGGAAGTCGTCCTGATTAATGACCAAGGCGTACATCAGGTTAAGGCCCCCGGCAACGATCTGCAGGTTTGCGCTTTTCTATGGGTGTATTACGGCTATCCGTCTTCGCATTTCGAAGGAATTAATGTTGAAGTTGTGCGCAACCGATGCGGTGCGGCGCTGGCGCGGCGCGATCAGGTGGAAGTTGATCTGGTGGCGGGAATACCTGATTCAGGCACACCGCACGCCCTGGGCTACGCGGTTGAGGCGGGACTGCCTTACCGGCGGCCGTTTGTGAAATACACCCCGACCTGGCCACGCAGTTTCATGCCGCAGGATCAGTCGGTTCGGGATCTGGTGGCACGGATGAAACTGACACCTATCCCCGAATTGATCAAGGGACAGCGGATGCTGTTTTGTGAGGACTCGATTGTGCGCGGCACCCAGTTGCAGGATACCGTCCAGCGCCTGCATTATTACGGGGCAAAGGAAATCCATATGCGGCCGGCCTGTCCGCCGCTGGTGTATGGATGCCCGTTCCTGAATTTCAGCCGCTCACGTTCGGATCTCGATCTTGCCACACGCAAGGCGATCCGCGAACTTGAGGGTGAAGATTGCAACAATCTTGAACTGTATTCCGATCCCGCCACGGAACAATATGCCGCCATGGTCGAGAACATCCGCAAGCGACTGAAGCTGACCAGTCTGCAGTATCAGCGCCTCGACGATATGGTTGAAAGCATCGGACTGCCGCGGGAAAAAGTGTGCACCTATTGCTGGAGCGGCTGCTCCGGTTGCAAAAGTTAACGGTTGTTTTCCAGCAGGCGTTCGGCGCGCAGGCGGTAGAGGCGCGCTTCAGCCGGCATCCGGCGCAAGTCGAAAAGCTCCGACAAGTTAAACCAGGCGTTGGCAATGTCCATCCGGTTGCCTGCGGGATCCTGCTCCCATATTTCAACCGCGCGACGGTAAAGCGATTCGGCTTCGGCATAGCGCCGCCGGGCGGCATATA
Organism: PVC group bacterium; assembly: GCA_003565095.1. Taxonomy (GTDB): domain Bacteria; phylum Verrucomicrobiota; class Kiritimatiellia; order UBA8416; family PXDI01; genus PXDI01. The sequence goes on from PXDI01000050.1 coordinate 2,080, forward strand.
CCAGACCGAGATTATTCAAAACGGCCGCCATTTCCGCACTTTCTTCATCACCGGCGGATTCTTTTAGTGCCGCAAGTTGCAGCAACAGCGATTCAGCCGAAGCAAAATCACGATTGGCAAAATAGATCCCGGCAAGCCGGCGCATTGTATCATGTAACTGCATCTCGTCGGCAGCCGGATTATCCTGCATGATATCCAGCGCCCGCTCCAGCAAACTCAGCTTTTCACCTAGTGCCCCGCGCTCCTGCAATAGCGCGGCAAGGTCCAGCAGATTCTCGGCCACCCGGATGGAATTGCGCCCTGCAAGAATTTCATCAATTGCCAGGGACTTACGCAGCAACTGCTCAGCCTCGGCATAATTACCCTGCAAGCGGTGCACCCATGCCAGTGTGCGGATCTCAGTAGCCGTGGCGGGGTGATCCCAGCCGTCCTGCGCCAACCTCAGTTCAAGCGCCCGTTCAGCGTAACGCAGTGCGGCTTGTTGATCCCCGGCCGCCAGCAGATTCAGCGCACGACTATTAAGTATATCTATTTTCAGGCCGGAGAGCGCGGCTTTCTCAATCAGTTCCTGTGCGGCATTGAGCGAGAGCTCCGCCGCCGCAAAATCACCGCGCGAGCGCTGAGCTGTCGAAAGCTCACGCAGCAATGAAACCTGATCCGGAACCGGGGCATTATTCTCCCGGGCAATCCGCACGGCCCGGTTATAAAGAACCGCCGCATGCGCCCATTGACCGCGGTCACGGTGTAACCGGGCGTAGTTGCGGGCGATCCTGCCGGTATCCGGATGTGACGCACCGCGGTCTCTTTCCATGATTCCCAATGCGCGGCGAAAGGCATCTTCCGCCTCTTCAAAGCGGCGCGTTTCACGATACAGCTCCGCAAGATTGTTTAAAGTTGCGGCAGCAAGCCGGTGCTCCTCTCCGAGTGTGTCGCGGATAATGGCGTAGGACTGCCGGTAAAGACCTTCTGCCGCGGCGGTCTTGCCGCGCGCCTTATGCACCAGCGCCATCCGGTTCAAAGCCGCGGCTGTGGCGGGATGGTTCCAACCGTGTTCACGGTAAGCCGTCTGAAATGCCTGCTGGGCTGCTATCCATTCCGGACTGTTGTCAGGCGCCGGCAGCGCATACTGCAAGTCCGGCACACCGGCTTGTTCCGGCAGTCTGGCGCAACCGCATATAACTGCGGTTAACGCAACACAAATAAACCATTCACCTCTCATGCCGCCACACAATAACCAATCCCGCCTTCCACGTAAAGAAAACACATGAGTCTTGATTTTACCGTTTGCATCAGGCATTCTGCTGCTTTGGTTCTGGAACAGGGGCGACTGCAGCAAGGGGATTTTGACTTATATGAAAGTGCCTTTACTTGACTTGAAAGCGCAATATGCCGGGATGCGCGAAGAAATCCGGCGGGCGATGGATGAGATTTGTGATCAGCAGGCGTTCATTCTGGGCCCTTGCGTTGAGCAGTTCGAACAGGAAACCGCCGAGTATTGCGGCTCGGCCGAAGCGGTCGGTGTATCATCCGGCACCGACGCACTGCTGGCAGCACTTATGGCGCTGGGCATCGGCCCGGGCGACGCGGTTATTACCTCCGCCTACAGCTTTTTTGCCACCGCCGGATCAATTGCACGCACCGGTGCCACTCCGGTATTTGTTGATATCGACCCGGTTTCTTTCAATATCGATCCGGCAGCCGTCAAAGAACTGCTGGAAGCCCCCCGCAAACGCCTGCAAGGGCTTGTCCCCAAAGCGCTTATGCCTGTGCATCTTTATGGTCAATGCGCGAACATGACTCCGTTGCAGGCTATTGCCGCCGAACACGGACTGAATATCATTGAAGACGCCGCCCAGGCCATCGGTGCTGAATATCCCGCCACAGATGTCGCCGTCCGTGCCGGGGCAATCGGCGATATGGGCTGTTTCAGCTTCTTTCCTTCTAAAAATCTTGGCGGGTTCGGTGATGGCGGCATGATCACAACCAATACCCCCGCTTTGGCCGAACACCTGCGCCGCCTGCGTAATCACGGATCTGAACCTAAATATTATCATAGTGAGATCGGCGGAAACTTCAGGCTTGATGCCCTGCAGGCCGCCGTCTTGCGCGTGAAACTGAAGCATCTCGACCAATGGCACCGCCGGCGCAGCCGCAATGCCGCTTTTTATAACCGCGCCTTTGCCGGCAGCCCGGCAATAACCCCGACCGCCGTCTACGCCGACCGCAACCTGAACCACCCGCATATTTACAACCAGTATGTTATCAGACTGGAAAAACGCGACCAGGTATGGGAACACCTGAAAAAGGCCGGCATCGGATGTGAAGTCTATTATCCGGTGCCCCTGCATTTGCAGGAATGCTTTTCCGCATTGGGATACCGCCCGGGAGAGCTCCCGGAAAGTGAAAAGGCCGCCAACGAGACCCTGGCCCTGCCGATTTATCCTGAATTAACAGATGAAATGCTGGATTACGTTAGCAAAACAGTGCTTCAGGCTTTGCAGTTATAGGGAATCGAACGTACGTACAATGCCGGCGGTAACCGCCGGGTAAACGGTATTGAAAAGTTAAAACAGAGAGGAATGCTGAAGATGCCAAACACAGTGCTTGTTGGTTCGCAATGGGGAGACGAGGGCAAGGGCAAGATTATTGATGTGCTGACCAGGGATGTGGATGTTGTGATCCGTTTTCAGGGCGGCAATAATGCGGGACACACCGTCAAGATTGACGACCAGACCTATGTGCTGCACCTGATCCCATCCGGGATATTTTTTGAAGATAAAACCTGCATTATCGGCAACGGGGTGGTAATCAATCCGGTTGCATTACTGCAAGAGATTGATGAACTGGCCGCCAAGGGCATCAGTGTCAAGGATCGCTTGTTTGTGAGCGACCGCGCGCATGTTGTGCTGCCTTATCACGGCGAAATTGACGCCGCACGCGAAGCACGCCTGAGTGATGAACAGCGCATCGGAACCACCAAACGCGGCATCGGACCGGCATATGGCGACAAGGTCTCACGTACCGGCTTGCGCATGTGCGATTTTGTCGGCCCCAACGCCGCCGCCATGATTGAAGCGCGTATTAATGAAGCCAACCTGATTCTGGGCGCAATGAATGCCGAGCTTCTCGATGTTGAAAAAGTCCGGGACGAATACCTGACTGTTGCGGAAAGAGTCCGCCCGTTTGTGACCGACACCATTGTCATGGTGCATAAGGCGATTGCCGAAAGTAAATCGATCCTTTTCGAAGGCGCGCAGGGCACCATGCTGGATATTGATTACGGCACATATCCGTTTGTCACTTCATCCAATGCCACCGCCGGCGGCGCCTGCACCGGCACCGGCGCACCGCCCAACCGGATTGACCGCGTGATCGGTGTAATCAAAACCTACACCACCCGCGTCGGTGAAGGTCCCTTCCCGACCGAACTGAATGACCCCGACGGACGCATGATGGCCGACCGCGGGCATGAATTCGGCGCAACCACCGGCCGCCCGCGCCGCTGCGGATGGTTTGATGCCGTAATCGGACGCTATGCCGCACAAATCAACGGCGTTGATTACTGGGCCATGACCAAACTGGATGTGCTGGACGAATTCGAGACCATTAAGATCTGTGTTGCTTACGAACTTGACGGCAAACGCATTGAGCACGTTCCGGCGGATGTCGAAATGCTGCAACGCTGTAAACCGCTCTATGAAGAATGGCCGGGATGGATGAGTTCAACCAGCGAATTGTCAAAATGGGAAGAGCTGCCGGAAAAAGCTCAAGCTTATATCAATCGCTTGTGCGATCTGACCGGTGCTAAACTAGGCATTCTGTCGGTTGGCCCGAAGCGCAGCAGTACGATGCGCATCGCTCTATGAGTAAAAAGCCTTCAAAGAAATCCGCAGTGCCGCGGCATGTCGCCATCATCATGGATGGTAACGGCCGCTGGGCCAGGCAACACGGCCTGCCGCGGCTGCGCGGTCATGAAGAGGGCGCCAAATCCGTTCGCGCTATTGTGAGCGCATGCCGGGATTACGGCATTGAGTACCTGACGCTCTATGCTTTCAGTGTTGAAAACTGGATCCGCCCCAAAAGCGAAATCACCGGCCTGATGCGGCTGCTGCTGAATTTTGTAAAAGAGCGCGAGTTTGAGCTGCACGAAAACCACGTACGTTTACGCTGTATCGGAC
>PXDI01000224.1 GCA_003565095.1 PVC group bacterium
AAAAGTTTTGTCGTGATAGGGGCGCTCTTATCGCGTCCGCTGACCTTGGTCGGCGGACGGAAAAATTCAAATAAAGAAAAACCTTAACAGAATAAATAGAGCCCAAGTATGAGCAATCTTCGGGCAAAGCACTCCTTTTGCTCAATACTGGCGCTTGTTTATCGGTTTCCGTCCCTTTGGTTGAATTGTTCCGCTCGCCGAGCAAGCTCGTCGAGCGGGTGGCCCCATATTATTGAGAACCGCTCTAAAACATGCACCAACTCGCAGATGCGCCCTTTTGTTGATCATTTCCCTGCGGTGGTGATTCTATCAAGGGAGCCGATTTGTTTACGCAGCAGCATGGTATATGTTATTCCGCCGGCAAACCCCCATGCGGCAAGAGTGGCATAGAAAAGCAGGGAAAGGGCCAATGCCTGAGCCTCGGCAATGCCGAAACGGCTCAGCAGATAAACCGTGACAGCCTCCCGGGTTCCCAGCCCGCCGGGTGTCAATGGAATCAGTACAGCGGCACTGACCACCGGAAATACCACCAGGGAATCCGAAAACGTGAGCGGCAGGTTCATCGCCCGCGCTATGAAATAGCCGCATAGAACCATGTCGATATGATTAACTAATGACAAGGCGACCATTTTTGCGGTTACATTGGGTTTGCCGGTACCCCAGCGCAGCGCCGCTTCAAGCCGCGGAAGAATGCCCGATAAGGCCGGGAACAGTTTGATTATCCATGAGGTTTCACTAAAAAAACTTCGCCGGGTTGTTGCATTCAGTGCCGCCAGAAATATCAGAGCCAATGCGGCAATCACACACAGCCACATTACCGGTCTGAGATAATCATCGCTTTGAAAGCGCTGAAAATGCGCCAGCATTAACGCTGCCGCCATACAAATCAGGGTGATAAATCCGATCAGTCTGTCAAGAAAGACGCTGGCAAACGCTTCGGTTCGCAAGTGATTGGTGTGCCGCATGATCCGCCATGCTTTGATCAGGTCACCGCTGACTGCCCCCGGCATCAGCAGGTTGAAGAAATGACCGGCCAGCATCAAGATCATCACATCTTTGAATGATATTGAGATGTCGTGAGCACGCAGCAGCACGAACCAGCGCCATCCCCCGGCAAGCAGGCAGCCGAAAATTGCGGCTGCTGCGGCAAGCAGCCACGGCCAGCCGGCGGCAACACTCATAAAAGCCGGGCGCATCTCTTCGAGTGTCCCTTGAACATATAGCCGCCCAACCAGAAACAACAGCAGGGCGATCCCTATGGCTGTTTGTATCCACGGCTTCATCAGTGTTTTCATTGCAATGAATCCATGATGTCGGCAAGACTCTGATCAAGAGAAATGACGGGGTGCCATCCGGTGGCTTGTTTAAGCGCCGCGGTATCCAGGCTGAGTGAAGTGTCGGTGGGGCGGAACAGTTCCGGGGCGATCTTATAGTCTGCCTCAACCCTCGCCAGCCGGCATAACCGGTCAAGTATCTCACGCATGCTGACGCAACAGCCCGAGGCGATGTTGTAGGCCTGTCCGGGCGTTCCCAGCTCGCACAACATGCGGTAGGCACGGACCACATCGCGCACATCGGTTAAGTCGCGCCGGCTCTCAAGGTTGCCGACGGTGATCTGTTTGATTTCGCCAAGGGCCAGCTTTTTGACCTGTCCGGCGAATGCTGCCACGGCAAAATCATTGCTCTGTCCCGGACCAATATGATTATGCGGTCGTGCCGTCATAACCGGTATGCCATGCACTGTGCCGAAGGCCAAAGCCGCTTCATCGGCCGCCGCTTTGGTTATTGCGTAGATGTTTTCCGGCCGCAGGGGGGTGTTTTCGTCCACCGGTTCACAATCCTGCCGGCGGCTGCCATAAACCTGTGCAGTGGATACGCATAGTGTGCGGCATTCAGGAGCGTGGTCTTTTAGCGCACGCAGCAGATTAATCGTCCCAAGAGTGTTGACGGTAAAGGTGGCTTGCGGATTCATTTCAGCCAGTGAGGGTGCGGCAATGCCTGCCAGATGAATGCATGCATCGGGCTTGCGGTGTGCAATCAGCGCATTCAGTTGTGCCTGATCCCGGATATCGGCGGGGTCATACTCAATCTGATTATGGATATCGTTTGTGTCAGGATACCCGAATCCCCGGACAGAATGTCCTGCCCCCAACAATTCCGCGGCAAGATGTCTGCCGACAAACCCGTTTATACCTGTAACCAGAAACCTCATGCCAACTGTCACAATTCTTTTGAAACGCGTTCAAGATCGGCTTCAACCATCTTTTGCACCAGTTCTTCAAACGACACCCTGGGCTGCCAGTTAAGAACGCTGCGTGCTTTAGAGCTGTCTCCCAGCAGTTCCTCCACTTCGGCCGGACGTACAAGCGCCGGATCGGTGCGCACGTACTGCTCCCAATCAAGTCCGGCACATTCAAATGCGCAGCGGCACAGGTCGCGTACGGAATGCATTTTGCCGGTGGCTACTACAAAATCGTCCGGGGTGTGGTGCTGCAGCATCAGCCACATGGCTTCAACATAGTCGCCGGCAAACCCCCAGTCGCGCTCGGCATCAAGGTTGCCAAGGCGCAGCTCCTTCGATAATCCCAACTTGATGCGCGCCACACCGTCGGTAACCTTGCGGGTGACAAACTCTTTGCCGCGGCGCGGGCTTTCGTGATTGAAGAGAATCCCCGAAGCGGCAAACAGATTGTAGCTTTCGCGGTAGTTTACTGTAATGTAATGGCCGAAGGCTTTTGATACCCCATATGGACTGCGCGGGTAGAACGGTGTGTTTTCGGTCTGGGGGACTTCGCGCACCTTGCCGAACATCTCGCTGCTGGATGCCTGATAGAACTTTGCGCCGGGGCATGCCCGCCGCATTGCCTCAAGCATTCTAACAACCCCAATGGCCGTGAACTCCCCGGTCAATATCGGCTGAGTCCACGATGTCGGCACAAATGACATCGCAGCCAGGTTATAGATCTCGTCAGGCTGGATTTCCTCCATAATTTTTATGAGGGATAATTCATCCAGCAGGTCGGCCTGGACCAGCGACAGGTCGTTTTTGAATGAATTTATGCGCTCAAAGTTTTCCGAACTTGACCGGCGAACCATTCCGAAAACCTCGTAACCTTTGGACAGCAGCAGTTCTGCCAGGTATGATCCGTCCTGCCCCGTGATGCCTGTAATCAATGCTTTCATATTTGCTCCGGTTTTTGCGTTTGTAAGATGACGATATTGAGATATTCCTCTTCGCAGGTCAATCTTTAGTGCTGCAGGAGGTTCCCGAATGGCGCAAGCTTAAGCTGTTTGGCGGCCGAAGTATCTCTCCCGTCCGCTGACCTTGGTCGGCGGACGGAAAAATCGGTTACAGAAAAATCAGGAAAAGAACAAACTTGAGCCCGGATTGAGCAAATCAAGCAGTTTCCCTCAATACTTGCTCGATGTGGGCTCTTTTATATTTGCGCTTTGTTGTTTTCTTTCTCTCGATTTTTCCGCTCGCCGACCAAGGTCAGCGAGCGTTACCAAGGCAAGACTTTTGGGAACCTCTCTAATCAAGATATGAGCTTATGCTAGCGCCATTCGGGATACTCCTGTTAGTGCTGCAGGAGGTTATTGAAGAAATCGCGAGCGTGGATGATGGCACTGAGCGGTGTGTTGGGGGCGGGTTCGAGCACAAGCGCCGGTGCTGCGGTAATAAATTCACGGAATTGCTCGAACGCAGCATTGCCGTGCGGCGGCATCAGGTGGTCCGCCGCCGGAAAGGCGACATCATGCAGATGCATTCCTTTCATCCACGGCTGAAGATGTCGCAGCCAGTGAATATGGCTGATAAATCCGAGATTGTCACGGATGACCGCATGGCCGAAATCATGCCAATAGCCGATGTATGGCGAGTTGATCTGTTTGAGCAGTGTTTCAAGTTCGGCTTCGGTCGGCACCGCTTCCCATGAGGGCAGATTTTCCAGCGCGAGGCTGATTCCGGTTTGTTCCAGCAACGGCAATAAAGCATTCAGGCTTTCGGTCAATGCTGCGAGATATGGGGCGGCGGCTTTTTCGCGCCGCAAAAGCAGTTTCATTTTTATGCGCTGATAACGGGCGGTTTCAGTATGTCCTTTTTGTGCCAGTTTGATGAGTTTATGCGTGCCTCTGCGCATTGCAACATTCCCGGCATGTGCAATGACTGTCGAGGCCCCTAAGTCTGCCGCGGTCTCGATTGTCCTTGCAGTCGCTTCAACTGCGCATAGGCGGAGATTCCTGTCAAGACAGGCCAATTCATATATTTCAGGATGCGCAACATGTGCATTTGAGGGCAGGGGACAGAAGTTGTGCAAAGACTTCACTCTAATGCGTCCGTCTTTGACGTATTGCCGGATGCCGTCGATTAGATGCAGGCGTGTATCATAGCCAAGTTCGATATTCCCGAACCCGGCGGCAAGGATTTCATCAAGCAGCCCGCTGCCGCTGCCGTGCCGGAACGCATTCCAATGAGTTGATATTGCCAGATCCATATAACAAAAAAGAGCTCCGTGAGGAGCTCTTCTTTTCTAGTGTTGATAGTAAGTCACACCTGCTTGCAACCATTAACGCTGCTCATATGCGTTGCGTGTGCGCGCCCTTGCCGACTTGCGGCGCTTTTTCTCACTAGGCTTTTCGAAGTAACGGTTGTTGCGCAACTGCTTCATCATGCCTTCTTTGTCCATAATTTTTTTCAACCGCTTCAGCGCGCGTTCTACCGCTTCACCACGTTTCAATTTAACTTGAATCACGTTTTCTGATCACACTCCCTTCCGGCTTTCGGGCTCTATATGAATACGGCCCTTTCGTCATTTGCAAACACTATACTATTACTTCCGGGAGCTGTCAGTCAAACGGTTTTTCATTAAATCTAAAGAAAAATGGTTCTTTCAACAATTTTGCGGGCAATCTTCTGTAAGCCGCCCCCTGCCGCTTTTATGCGGCAGGAGCGGAAGATTGGCGTAAACAGCGCGCTTATGCCGCCAATCTTATTCACCCGCGACGCAAGGTCGCGGGGGTCTTAAACTCATAACAATAGACATTCTGACGCATTCAGCCGTTGTTGCTAATGTGCTTCAGTCCGATTAGTGACCTAAGTACATCAATCAGCAGATGATAAAAGGCAAAGATAATGTAACTACCTAATGGTAAGACTGTTCCGAATATAATCAGGTTGTATGACATCCGCACCGGCAGCAAGGTGCCGCTTCTCATTAATGAGAAGGTGGCAAACAGCATACCGAGAGTTCCGATCACCCCGCAGATGCCGAAAGCCAGCGGAACCAGCCGCAGCAGCATTTTTGCAAAAAATGCCATTATGCCGATGGCTTCTTCGCCGGCAGACTGGTCTTTGGCGGTTTGCATGTTTACCAGCGACGGATGCATTGCGATATATGCCAATGCATCAAAGAGTGCCAGCAAGCCGATTCCAATCCAGATCATCGCCCATGATTTATAGGTGGCGGCCTGGAAAAGAAACATTACAAACAGGGTTATCCCGGTGATTTCTGAAATAAGCGCGGTGCAGTCCGGCAACGCTGCTGACGACAGGCTGCTGGGGCTTGACGCGATCAAACGGTCTCCCGCACTGATAAATTTTTCCGCCACAAACTGCAGCACTACCAGAATCAGCGCCATACAGATGCCGTAAAACAGGTAAAGCAGGCTTTTGTGGGTGAATACGGCGATTAATCCGATCAGCAGTGACAAAAGCTGTGCGGCAACCAGTGCGATGTGACCGGATTTAATGCAATAGTCTGATATAGTGCTGAAAAGCGCTGCCGGAAATGTTTCCCTGCACCATTCCAGCAGACTTTCAATACGATTAATCAGCATGCGGGGATTACCGCAAAGACTGCTGCTGCAATAGCAGCAGTTGGCGGTAAAGCTGCTCCAGCATGCTTTTATCTTTTCTCCGATATTATCAAATGTTTTCTTTGCGCTGCAATCGTCTTGCGGTGGCGTGCCGCCGCCGCTATTCTGCTCACTGTTGTTGCCGGACTCGTCGCCTTCCGAAAATTCCGCATCCACTATTATATCTTTGTCCTGGCTCATAGCAATTCCCCCCTCTTAAGTGTTTACTAATCAATACAGCATTGACAATGCAATATTGATGAGAAAATTGCAACCCGAATCCTTAGCGAAGAAGCGCCGGGGACAGAGCCCCGGCCTACAAAGACAGCGGTTGTAGGCCAGCCCTCTGCGGCTGGCGGGTTAACCCAATGGCGCCGATTTTCCAGCTTCGCTAA
>PXDI01000357.1 GCA_003565095.1 PVC group bacterium
ATCTGTCGCAACGCGATACCGGCCTGATTCTTCAGGGCTCGAGCCATATCGTTCGCAACTGTGAGATCGCTTATTCTTCCGGCAACTGTTTGTTGCTGGGCGCACAGGCGGAAAACTGTCTGATTGTGAATAACTACATTCATCACGGGGGTTATATTGGTTCGTATGCCTCGGTGATCGAGTTTGCCGAGGGAACGCGCGGCCATGTCGTCAGTCACAATACGCTGCGAGATGCGGGTCGTTCAGTGATCGGCACGGGCGGCCTGTATGACAGTCTTATCCAATATAACGACATGAGTCGTAGCGGCCATCTTACTTCCGACCTGGGGTTGACCTATGGCAACGGTGTGGACGGCGGCAACTCGGAGATTCGCTACAACTGGCTTTATGACAATCTGGCGAAGGGCCACAACGCGGGGCTCTATTTTGACCATGGCTGCCGCAACCTGATTATCCACCACAATGTGATCTGGGGCGCCAGAATCTTCGCCCTCCAGATCAACCAGTATGCCAACTATATTCTCTGTTACAACAACACGATGTCCGATGCAAAGTTCAGCTATGCTTCAGACTGGGCGAACAACCAGGCCAAGGAACAATACGGATGCAGGCTGGTCAACAACGTGGGCGATGCGCGTGCAAGAATCAAGGCGGATGTAAAGCCGGCAATGATCAGTAATGCGTGGGACTATGCAGACCTGCAATCCAAGCGCTACCTGACTCCCGGAACAGCCCCGGTGGATAGTGGCGTCTTCATTGCCGGGATTACAACAGATATTGTCAATAACAGGCCGGATATGGGCGCCTATGAGCTGGGTGGTATGCAATGGGTGCCGGGGCACAACTTCGAAAATCCTCCGCTGAATGTGGATACAAACCGCTCGCTGCCGCGACATCGCAACCTGCTGGTAAATCCTGCGCACCACCGGGGGGCTTTGAGCGGCTGGACTACGCTGGGCGATCATGTGCAGGTTATCTATGAGCGGCACGGCCAAGCCGTGATTGACGGGCGTACCTTGTTCCGTTCCTACAGCGTGGAAATGGGCACAGGGACGAACCGGATTCTTCAAACCGTTCACGGGCTACAGCCGGCGACGCCCTATGAGCTGATGGGCATGTTTCGCGTACCGTCCGGCGAAGCGGCCCGGTTGGGCGCTTACGGCTTTGGGGGAAACGAGACCAACAGTGCGGCGGTGACCCGTGGTGCTCCATACTGGGAGCGCAGTACCTTGCGTTTCCAGACCGGCCCCACAAATACCAGTGTCACCATCTATGCGGAAAAGACATCCCCAGGTGCCCAGAATATCTATATAGACAACATGGGCCTGCAAAGTCTCGCCATCGAAGGCAAAATAGAGGAGTAGAAATGATAAACCACATTTACATAACCGGTGCCATGCTTCTTGTGTTTTCACTCATTCCGTCATCAAAAGGAGAAGAATCTGTGGATTGGAGAAACGATGTTTTTGTGGCCGGGCAGGACGGTTATCATACATATCGAATTCCCGCTCTGGCGGTCAGTTCAAAGGGAACTATACTCGCCTTCTGTGAGGGACGCAGGAACAGCCAGGCCGATCATGGCGATATCGACCTGTTGTTGAAACGCAGTACCGATGGCGGCCGGACGTGGTCGGAAGCTATTGTGGTTCAGGCGGAAAAAGGCAAGGTGACCATTGGTAATCCCTGCCCGATTATTGTCAGGGATGCTGCCCGCATCCATCTCTTGTTCACTAGAGATAACAAGCGTATGTTTTATACATACAGCGACGATGATGGCCTGACCTGGAGTAAACGTCTCGATCTGACCGCCATTCTTGACGGGTTTGACTATCCGGAGCGTGTGCTGATTGCCACCGGCCCTGTTCATGGTATCCAGACAACTAACGGACGGCTGATCGCCCCGGTCTGGTTGAGTGACCGTGAAATGAACCGGCGCCATCGAGATCAGGTGTTCACCAGAATACGGGCCGGCATTGTTTTCTCGGACGATAACGGCGAAACCTGGCAGGCCGGCGGACTTGTTCCGGCGGAAATGAACCGGCTGCACGAGGCAACCGTTGTGGAGTTGTCTGACGGTTCCCTGATGATAAACATGCGGGTGTTTGACATGAAAAGCGGTTTTCGCGCCGTTTCGACCAGTCAAGACGGCGGTGAGACGTGGTCTTCCCCGACGCTTGACAAACAGCTCCCCTGCCCCGTGTGCCAGGGCGCCATGCTTTCGCTGGGCGGAGGCAAGGTGCTGTTCTTGAATCCGGCGCATTCAAATACCACCGGAAAATGGAATGCATCGCTTCGTAAAGACCTTACGCTCAGATTGAGTCTTGACGATGCCCGGACCTGGCCGCACTCGGTGGTTGTTCATCAAGGTCCGGCCGGCTATTCCGACGTGGCGACTGTAGATAGCGGCGAGATACTGTGTCTATTCGAGAACGGCGACGAGGATTATCAGGAACGAATTTCGATGGCAGGTATCAGTACTGAGCGGTTGATGCAGTCGAGCCTGCCCGTAGGAGGCTCTTTGTAAATACAGCCGTCATCCTTGGCCGTTCCGTCGGCTGCGGAGCACAAGTAAGGATCGATCGTTATGGATATACAAGACTATATATCAGAACCGGCAAGGGATCTTCCGGTGCTTGGCGAATTTGATGTTGTTGTATGCGGCGGTGGACCGGCGGGGTGTGCTGCCGCCATCGCGGCAACCCGGCATGGAGCAAAGACGCTGCTGGTTGAGAAGGAAGGCTTTCTGGGGGGTGCTGCTTGTTCTCAACTGGTATGCCCTATCCTCAGCACAAACGGTGTCGACTTTCAGGGAATCTGGCACGAGTTTATCTGCTGGCTACAGCAAAATGACGCCGTAAGGCCGTTCTTGGGCTCGGCTGCACAAGGCCACATAACCAGTGCGGTTGATCCGGAGCAGGTCAAATTTGCATGGGACAGTCTGCTGACAAAAACCGGTGTGGAAATTCTGCATCATGCCTATGCTGGCCGCTGTATTGTTGAAGGAAAAGCGATAAAAGGGCTTTGTTTGGAAACACGCGCAGGTCGACAGGCGGTTCTTTCCCGGCTAGTGATTGATGCAACCGGAGATGGAATTGTAGCCGCGCAAACGGGCGCTGGTTTTGATCAGGGCGATGGCACTAATCCTTGGGCCATGGCGTTGACAAAAGTTTTCCGGATGGGGAACGTCAAGCGTCCTGCTGTCTGGCCGGACGAAGATGCCCTAGAGAAAGTTGAGACGGAACTGACTGCGGCGATTGAGCGCGGCGAGTACGACTCTCCGGTGATTATCGAAAAGCAACGGTTTCTGGGTTATCTGCGCCAATGGCTCTGGGCGCTGCCGGACCGGCGCAGGGAAATGCTGTCGGTAATCAGCCGTGTGCTCAAAGTCAATCCGCTTGATCCGTTTGATATAACCCGTGCCGAACGTGAAGGGCGCGAACAGGCCCGGCAGGCCGCGGATGCGATGCGCCGCTTTGCCCCCGGCTTCGAGGATGCCTATCTTCTCGATACTTCCGCACAGATCGGATTACGGTCATCGCGCAGAATTCACGGGTTAACGATGGTCAGCGATGACGACGCATGGAATTTCAGAAAACAGCCTGACGGTGTGGCGCGCAGTTCATGGCAGATTGACGTCTGGCCGGCAGATAGCTATGACAAACCGGCGGTTCCCCACGACAAGGCGGATTATCAATGGCGGCTGGAGAGAATGCGGCAGGGAGATTTTTTTGATATCCCGTACGGCTGTCTGGTTGCACGCGATGTCAGCAATCTGTTCATGGCCGGTCGCTGCATCTCGGCCGGACATCTTGCAGAATCCAGCTTGCGGATTCAGCAGACCTGTATGGCAACCGGTCAGGCTGCTGGAACCGCGGCCGCCCTTTGTATACAAACAGGTCTGCCGCCGGATAAATTGGACCGGCAGATGCTGGTAAACATTTTGGCAAAAGACCGTGAGGCTCAAGAGTATAGGGGCTCTTTTTGGAAAAATTATAGTAAGAAAGCCAAACCATGACATCTTTCCCCCTGCTGTACAACTCCGATACTACCAACATCTTTCACGACAAGGGAGTGCTCACCGACGAGATCCTCTGCTCCTTTGTCGACGAGGTCGCCGACAGTCAAGTGACGGCCTTCCTTCTCTGCCAGGGATGCCAGACTGTATTTTATCGGTCCAAGGTCACCGATTACTGTGGCGAGCAGCACGGTCCGGCGGTTCGTGCAACGTGGACGGAGCACACCCAGTTGGGGGTTAGGAATCTGGAGCACTACCTGCATCGCGGTGTGGAGCCATTCGATCTTCTGGTGGAGCGGATCCGCAAGCGAGGGATGGAGGCATGGTTGACCTTCAGGATGAATGAGGCACACGTCAATGCGGTGGACCACCCGAATGTCTCGAGTTTATGGACGGCGCATCCGGAGTGGCGCCTGAACAGCTCCGATCCGCATGCGCTTGTCGGAAACTACAGCCCAGAGGGTGTTCGCTCGCGCGCACTCAACTATGCCATCCCGGAGGTCCGGGAACAACGTATGGACGAGATCGTCGAGGCCATCGGACGCTTTGGGTTCGACGGCCTCGAGCTTGACTTCACCCGCTGGCCTGTCTACTTCAAACCCAACGAGATTGCTGACAACATCCCCACAATGAATGCCTTTATGAGGGAACTGCGCCGCCGCCTCGACGGTATTACGGCGGCGCGCGCACAACCGCTTAAAGTAGGTGTTCGTGTTAATTCTACGCTTCAGCGTTGCCGCGATGCAGGGCTTGATCCGGTTACCTGGCATGCCGACCGGCCGCTTGATTACATCGCCCCCGCCAAGTTTTTCAACGGTTATGACCTGCATATCTCCGGACCGGCGCATATCGACGTCGCCGGCTTCCGTGAAGCCCTGCCGAACGCACCCATATTCGTATATGTCGGCCGCCCACCGGACGCCGAAAACGCCGAAGATTGGGCCGCCACTATCTGTCAAGAGGCGCAGCACGCGCTCGCGGCCGGTGCTGTCGGCATAGGTCTTTTTAACTTCTTCACCTGCCGCCAAACACAAAATAAATTCGAGCCCCCCTTCGTTATCCTCAAAGATTTTTTTGACCGTTGACAACGCTTCACGCTTAACAGCACGATGGCAGAATTAATGCTGAGACAATGTAAACAGAAAAAATGATATGCGACCAAACACCCAAGATGGAGAATCATATGCCGCAAACTAAAGCAGTTCAGCGTTCCAAATCCGGTCCTTCGCGCAAACGGCGCGCCGAATCTTTCTTCGGGTTGCACTTCGATTTTCATGCCGGTGAGGACTGCACGGCAGTAGGGAAACGGGTTACCCGCAAAATGATTGAAAAGATTGTGGCCATGGTGCGCCCGGACTATTTGCAATGCGATTGCAAGGGGCATCCCGGCATCAGTTCGTATCCGACGCGGGTCGGAAAACCCGCGCCGGGATTCGTCCGCGATCAACTGGCGATCTGGCGTGAGGTGACCGCCGCGCATGGCGTAGCGCTCTATGTCCATTACAGCGGGGTGTGGGACGCCGCCGCCATTGCCGCCCATCCCGAATGGGCGCGAATTGATGAAAAAGGGCAACGTGATCCCAACAACACCAGTGTCTTTGGCCCCTACGTGGATGAGCTGCTGATACCGCAATTGATTGAGCTGGCGCGCGAGTATGACATTGACGGTGCATGGATCGACGGCGAATGCTGGGCCACCAGCCAGGATTTCTGCACCGAAGTATTGCGGCGTTTCAAAAAAGCAACCGGACTCAAGAAGCTGCCGCGCGCGCCCGGAGCGCCCGGCTTTGAGCAACACGCGGAAATCTGTCGTCAGGGTTTTCGCGATTATCTCAAGCATTATGTCGACGCGGTACACGCTGCCGAGCCCGGTTTTCAGATTTGCTCCAACTGGGCCTACTCCTCCTATATGCCGGAATTGCCGACAATTGATGTGGATTTTCTTTCCGGGGACTATCCGCTCAACAACAGTGTGCTGGCTGCGCGTTTCGAGGGACGCAGCTTGCAGCATCAGGGAAAGCCATGGGATTTGATGGCCTGGAGTTTTTCGGGTGCCTGGGGTCAACCCGGCAACAGCACCAAGACTGCGATCCAATTGAAACAGGAAGCCGCTATGGTGCTGTCACTTGGCGGTGGATTCCAGATGTCCGCGAAACAGAATCGTGATGGTTCAATTCGCGAGTGGGTGCTGCCGATACTGGCGGGGG
>PXDI01000035.1 GCA_003565095.1 PVC group bacterium
ACGGCGATGCATGCATATGAAGATGCGCTTGAGGACCAATCGGTACTTGGCATGTGGGTACGGCCACGGGTGCAGTCGGTGATGTCGCGACATCTAGGGGTGGGGACAGAACAGGTTTATTTGGGGCATGATCGGTGGTTGTTTTATCGCCCCGGCCTGAGTTATGTGATGGGGCCCGGGTTTCTTGATCCCGCGTGTAAGCGGCAACGCGTTGGATCAGCAACCGATCGTGCGGTACCACCACAGCCGGATCCGCGTCTGGCAATATTGGATTTTTATGCGCAATTGGCGCAACGCGGAATTGTGCTTGTGGTGGTCCCGACGCCCGTTAAACCATCGATTCATGCTGAGCAGTTTACAAGGAGGATTCCCTTTACGCATCCACCTTTGCAGAATCAATCGTATGATCGATGGGTTGCCGACTTGCGCGCTGCCGATATTCACGTGTTTGATCCGGCCCCGATTTTGCAAAAGCGTAAACTGCAAACCGGTAAACCGCAATATCTCGCCACAGATACGCATTGGCGACCGGAAGCCATGGATGCTGTAGCAGCAGCTTTGGCTGATTACTTGCAGCCTTTCTTGTCAGAAGACTTAGAGAGACAGACCTTTAACCGGCGGACTGAAACACTTTCAGGGATGGGGGATCTGGCGTTGATGCTGGATCTTGCCGACCCCCGTGATATATTTTCGCCCGAGCCCGTTGCGATAGAGCAGGTGTTGCAGGAAGATGGGCAGTTCTGGCGTTCTGGGGATGGTGCTCCCGTACTCCTGTTGGGGGACAGTTTTAGTAATATTTTTTCGTTTGATCCTATGGGCTGGGGGGAGTCGGGTGGCTTGGCAGAGCAGATAGCATTTTATCTCGGTTATTCCATAGATCGTATTATTCGCAATGACGGCGGTGCGTTTGCAACAAGAGAGATGCTGCAGCGCGATCTGGCGAGGGGTGTGGATCGGTTGGCAGGCACGCGCGTTGTGGTGTGGCAATTTGCAACGCGTGAACTGGCTTTGGGGGACTGGCGGATTCTGCCGCTGGAATTGCGGGATCCCGGGCCATCGACCTTTCTTGCACTGGAAGGCGGCGAGGAGCTTGTGGTGCGTGGGCGGGTACAATATGTTTCTGTTGTTCCACGTCCTGGGACCGTGCCATATCGTGATCATATTCTCTCATTGCATTTGGTGGATTTGCCGGATGACGCAGAGGCGGTTGTGTATCTGCAAAGTATGGTTGACAATCAATGGACGGCTGCTGCACGCTTGCGAAGAGGACAGGATGTTACGTTACGATTGCAGGCCTGGCGAGACGTTGCACAACGGTACGAGACCATTAACCGCAGTGAAATGGGTCGCTTGGATTTGCAACTTGAAGAGCCCAACTGGGGACAACTTCTGGAATAGGTGTATTATGAAACCTTTGTTAGTAGCTGTCGGCATTAATCTGTACTTTATGGTTTTTGGGATTTGGGCAATAGCTTCAGTTCTGGAAGGCGAGAATGGTTGGCTTTTTTTCGAGCCGGAGTTGCGTCATTTGGGGGTGGGGCCATTCTGGGGTGAGCATGCAGAGGGTGTCGGGCGGGCTTCGGATCCGGCACAGCGTGATCCGTTGCCGGCGATTCTTGATTTTCATGCCGGATTGCGGGAACTTGGTGTGCAGTTGCTACTGGTTCCCGTCCCCCCGAAAGCAGTCGTGTATCATCAGCAATTACCGGTTGATCGCAAAACCGCCGTTTCCGCTGCGCACCTAAAGGAGTTTTATGAAATATTAAGGGAACACGGCGTTGATGTGCTGGACTTGACGGAGGTTCTGCAAAATCCGCCTGATGAATCGCGGTCGACGTATTGCCTGACAGACACGCATTGGTCCGGTGTAGGGTGTGTTGTTGCTGCCAGCAAGATTTCCGAGCGGGTTTCGGGATATATAGCCGGTGGACAGCGAATATCTTTTGGTGCTGAATGGCGCGAGATTGAAATCGATGGTGATTTACGGCGGATGCTTGCTTCCGATCATGTGCGGGAAGAAACGTTGTCGGTACGCACCATAGCAGGCGATACGGTTGCAAATGAAAGCCCGGTTCTCGTGCTTGGCGACAGTCATACACTTGTGTTTCATGCAGGCGGAGATATGCACTATCGAGGTGCAGGTCTACCTGATCAACTTGCGTATGCACTTGGAACTCCAGTTGATGTGATTGGTGTGCGGGGTTCCGGTGCGACTCCTGCCCGAATTAATCTATTCCGGCGCGTGCGGCAGAATCCGGATTTTTTTGACCAGAAACGTGTTGTAGTATGGGTCTTTGCCGTGCGCGAGTTCACCGAGAGCGACGGTTGGCGCTTAGTGCCTGTTCAAGTTCCCGGGCGGTAGGGTGGCGGTCTAGGAGAGCGATTTGAATAAAGGAACCATACTAGTCTGATCTATTCAACAAGATTACATTTGAGTGTTAGATTCGTTTACGGAGGGGAAGCATACAACCAGCAGAGTAGAGAGGGATCCTCGGAATGAAGATGTCTAGGGCCAATGACCGCTGACTGCCGTCTCTGCTCTGAAGGCTTAATCCCATTGTAAAGAAGAAGTTTAGAGAAGGTATCGTTCTGTCAATTCTGACAGAACGTTTGGGGTTTGTGTGATAATGAATGAAAGAAATTGACATGCGTGCGGATATTTGTGTTTATGACGGCGATGAATAGTGGAGCATATTGTTTATTGGAAGCTGACGCGCGCGGTCAGGTTGACCGTTTACTGGCGGAAACCGCCGCCAATGGCGGACTGGCGCCGTGTGATGTTGAGCAATTCTGGCGTGATCAGGCTGTGGCTGCCGAAAATCCTTTCGGTGAGAACATTACTCAGGTGCCATTGGGCGCAATCTGCAACTGGGAATGTGTGTTTGATGAGCTGGGTATTGATGTTGACTTCTGGCGTTATCAGTATGGCGAGCCGGAGTGGGCGCAGGAGATAAACAAGCGCTACAATGAGCTGGCTGAGCGGATCGTCGGGCGCCTTTTACCTTCAGCCGCAATGAAGAGGCCAATATGGTTGCGGAATTTCTGCGCGATTTTGCGCAGGCACGTGAACAGCGCGGACTGGTTTTTACAACTGCTGGCTCGATCAATAACGGCAGCCGCCTAAGCGGCATGCGGTTGCTGATGGCGGCCATTCAGCGCTATGGACGTTACGCATAAGCGGAAGCATTGATCTGAAACTGTTCCCCGTCACTCAGCCGCGGCCGGGCTTTATTCATTTCGTGGTCAAGAATCCGCCGGATCATTTTTTCGCGTAATTCGCGGTAGGCAGGATTGTCCCACAGGTTATGCTGCTGCTGCGGGTCCTTCGCGGTAGCATAAAGCTCCCCATAGGGGCGGTTGGCGTAATACACGCATTTAGTGCCGTCGGTCACAAGAATCCGCTGATTAAAGCCGGAATGGTAGGGGCGCTCTTCAATTACGGTATCGTGCCGTACGGCAACGGCCGGATCGCTCCAGGCCGGCAGTTGGTTGACTCCTTCAAATTCATTGGGAACAGGCAGTCCGGCAGCCGTACAGAAAGTGGCGGGCAGATCAACCAGATTCTGGAAAGACTTGCTGCGCGTATCCGCCGGAATATTTGCCGGCCAGCGCACGATCATCGGGACGCGGATAATTTCCTCAAAGGCCAGCAGGCTCTTGAACCAGAAGCCGTGGTCGCCGAGGCAATCGGGGTGGTCCGCTGAAAAGACAATCAGGGTGTTGTCGAGCTGTCCGCTCGCCTCAAGCGCGCTGATGATTCTGCCGATATGATGGTCCATGAGTGAAACCATGCCGTAATATGCGGCGGTATTTTCACGCACGCGCTTTTCGTTCCACTCCAGATGACAGACATTCCCGGCACCTTCCAGCTCGTGGTCAGAAGGTTTGGCGGCATATTCGCCGGGTTGCTCAGTGATTTCCTGATAATGCGGCGGTTTGGTTTTGAAAGATTCCGGCTCGCCGGGATGGTAGGTATAGTAAGGCACTTCAGCCGGATCGTACATGGAAGCCCATGGTTCGGGTACCATACAGGGATTATGCGGATCCTGAAAATTGGCCCAGATATAGAAAGGCTGTTCGCTTTCAGCGGAAGACTGGATGGATGCGATGGCGGTATCGGCAATCCATTTTGATGAATGGAATTTTTCGGGAAGATCCCATTTACCGTAGTCGGTGTAGCCGGTGTTGCCGAAATACTTTGCGGTATCGACGCCCTGGTCTTCCAGCCATGCACCGTAGTGCATGCCGCAGGCATGTTTTTCGGTAGTGTGTCCAATGGCCAGATCGGCGCGTTGGAACCCATACCATGGCCCATGCCATGCACGGTAGTAGTCGCGGTTATGAATAAACGGGGCGGACTCACGGCTGCAGGGATCATGGCATGAGCTGAGGTGGCTTTTGCCGATGAAATGTGTCATGTAGCCGGCGTTGTTCAGTACATCGGCAAGGCGTGTTTCATAGTTTTCCGGCAATGATGAATGGTTATTGGTGGCTCCGTGGGTGGAGGGGTACTGTCCGGTTACCAGTGATGCGCGGCATGGCAGGCAAACCGGGGTGGGGGGGTAGGCGCGGTCGAAAGTCATACCTTCGTGTGCGAGGCGGTCGAGGTGCGGGGTTTTGATCAGCGGGTTGTTTACACCGATGGCATCCCAGCGCTGCTGGTCTGAAAACAGAAACAGGATATTCGGGCGTTGTTTGTGCTGCATGGCTTGCTTCCTTGATGACAAATAAGTTATATAAATAGCTTTAGTCGGGGCGATGTTCAATCATATTCTGGCGGCGATGCGGTCGCGCAGGGTGGTTTTCCTGAGGCGGATTTCGTTATTGCGGATGGCCAGGCCGACGGCTTTGGCTGAGCCGACCAGGCAAACCAGTTTTTTGCCGCGGGTAATGGCGGTATACAGCAGGTTGCGTTGCAGCAGTTTGAAGTGCTGGGTAGCCAGCAGGATAACGGCAACCGGATATTCACTGCCTTGGGATTTATGAATCGAGCAGGCGTAGGCATGGATCAGTTCGTCAAGTTCGCTTAACTCGTATTTTACCTTCCGTCCGTCATAATCGACAACCAGAGTCTGGTCTACCCGGTCAACCGCGGAAATTCTGCCGATATCGCCATTATAGACATCCTTGTCATAATTGTTTCTGATTTGCATCATGCGGTCGCCATCGCGGTAACTGCGGCCGAAACGTTCAAGGCTTTCTCCGGCCGGATTCAGTGCGTCTTGCATAACGATATTCAGATTCTCCGTACCAAGCTGTCCGCGGCGCATCGGGGTTAGGACCTGGATGTCGTTCAATGGGTCAAAGCTGAAGCGCCGCGGGATACGGCGGGTTACCAGATTAATGACCCGGTCGATGACGACTTCGGGTGTATTGGTTTCCATGAAATAGAAATCGGCGTTTGCGCCTTCCGGCGGCAGTTCGAGTTGTTCACCGCGGTTGATATGGTGTGCATTGCGGACGATCCAACTGCCTTCGGCCTGGCGATAGATGGTATTCAGGCGGCAGACCGGAAGCATGTCTGAGAGCATCATGTCGCGCAGCACATTCCCCGGGCCGACACTGGGCAACTGGTCGGCATCGCCGACCATCACGAGGCATGCGGTATCGGGCAGGGCCTGCAGGATGCTGTGCATCAGCGGCAGATCAATCATAGAGACTTCATCCAGAATGAGCACTTCGAAAGGCAGCGGGTTTGCGCGGTCGAATTCAAAGCGGCGGGTGGCCGGCTGGTATTTCAGCAGGCGGTGTACAGTGATTGCATCAGTTCCGGTAGCTTCGGACATACGTTTGGCGGCACGTCCGGTTGGTGCGGCCAGTGCCAGCGGGATTCTGCGGGCTTTGAAAACATCGGTTAGTGCGCGGATAATAGTGGTTTTGCCGACACCCGGCCCACCGGTGATGACAGACACTTTTTCGCTAAGCGCCATGCGCAGGGCCTCATGCTGACTTGGTGCAAACTCGATTTGCATGCGTTCCTGCGCCCATGCCACGGCTTTATCGGCGATAATCGGGCGGAACAGCGCCGCGGTGTTTTGCAGCTTAGTGATACGCTGCGCGACGGTGCATTCGGCATCATAGAGTGTTTTCAGGTAAATCCGGTCGGCTTCCTGAACGATTGCCTCACGCTGAATTTCGTGTACCAGAGCGTTCTCGACTGTTTCGGCGGGAATATCCAGTAAATCCTGTGCAAGCAGAACCAGTTCGGCCAGCGGGCAATAGCAGTGGCCTTCGTCGGTGAGGGTTTGCAGCACATATACCAGTCCGGCCCGCGCGCGCTGGTCGGAGTCTTTGGGTATGCCCAGACTATGCGCGACACTGTCGGCGGTTTTGAACCCGATGCCCCAGATATCACTGCACAGCCGATAGGGGTTCTCGGTGATAATGGCAACCGCATTCTCGCCGTAATTCCGGAAAATACGCGCGGATTGGGCGGTGCCCATTCCGTGACCCTGCAAAAAGATCATAATATCGCGGATCGCTTTTTGTTCGACCCATGAATCGCGTATCATGCGGCGGCGTTTAGGGCCGATACCCTCCACTTCTTCGAGTCTTTTAGATTCGTGTTCGATAATTCTCAGAGTGTTATCGCCAAAATGTTTTACCAGACGTTGGGCATTCACCTTGCCGATGCCGCGGATCATGCCGCTGCCCAGATAGCGTTCGATCCCGCGGGCGGAAGTGGGAGGTACGCAGCGGATGCTGCCGGCGGCAAACTGGTGGCCGTGGATGCGGTGGTTATCCCATTGGCCGGAGCAGGTAACCATTTCCCCGTCCCAAATGGCGGGGCAATTACCGACCACCGTAACCAGGCCGCTGTGCCCCGGCACCCGCATATGGCAAACGGTATAGCCGCTTTCTTCCGAATGGAAAACGATATGCTCGACAGTCCCAGACAGGGTTTCGGCTTCAGTCTCTGTAGCGGTTTTCTTTTTGCTGTTGCTGTCCGGCCTTTTCATAAAACTTCCGGGATTCTACTGTTATGTCCGCCTGCCGCGCCGGCGGCAGATGCGGATAATCAGCATTTCGATCAACCATTCCTGCGGCAGGCTGGAAGAAACAATTTTCTCATGCGTCTGGGCGAGCCGTGCCATGATCTGGCGTAATTCAATTATTGAGAACCCCTTAGTTGATTCGGCCAGCTTGAAAGCGCGATACGGGTGCAATTTACGCGGGTCGCTCTTTTTCAGACCTTCTAGTACCG
Organism: PVC group bacterium; assembly: GCA_003565095.1. Taxonomy (GTDB): domain Bacteria; phylum Verrucomicrobiota; class Kiritimatiellia; order UBA8416; family PXDI01; genus PXDI01. The sequence goes on from PXDI01000035.1 coordinate 7,205, forward strand.
TGGCATTATCGTTCCAGCTCAGACTGCCGCGGCCAACGGAGCACAGGCGTTGGTCGATGCAGGCGCGCAGCAGCAACATGTCGCGAAAGCGGTTTTCCAGCATAATCAGCATGCCGATGGGGCTTTCCTTTTGAAAAACGAGCTGCCGGAAGATGTTGAGCGCTTTGTTGCCATTACGTTCTGCGAGGGCATCGGCGAGGTCCCATGCGGCGGTCTCGCGTCCGGCGCAGACAATCGCGCTGATATCATTGTCGGTTAATGTTTTGTCGCCGGCATAAGTTGCCAGTTTTTCAAGCTCAACATTGAGTCTGCGTGAGTCATAGCCGATACGCGCAGCTATGTCCTGAACCTGGCTTGAGGAGATTTTAAGCCCGGACTGTTTGCAGAAGTCGCGGATAAAACCGGCGGCGGATTGATCCTGTTCATGATCTTTTTCGGGGACATTGAAGATTGCGGTCGTTCCTTGTTTGTCGAACAGTTTGAAAAACTTTCTACCGCGGTTGACGGCGTTGGCGGTAACGACCAGAGTTATATCCGGCGGCAGTCCTTCCTGCAAAACATCAACCAGCCGCTGTATCGCCTTTTTGGCGCCTTCGGTGCGACCGGCACCGGCATCAGTCAGGAAGTTTACATCACGGAACCAGACGGTTTTACCGGAAGCGAAGAAACCCATAGTGCTGACGGCTTCTATGCAGCTTGCTACGGCAGCCTCGACCTCCTCAACTTTGTCTGCTGTGCCCTCAATAATTTCCAGCTGGAGAGCCTCTTCACCGGCGGGTACGAATTTAGCGACGGTCTTCCGTGCGGTTTCACGAACCTGGTATTCATCGTCACCGGCATATAAATAGAGATTTCCCGAGGTTTTGCTCATACTGTACAGCATGCCTGAATTGCACCGGAGGATGCAAGCCGGAAGCGCATTATTCATGGATCTTCATATATATGAATACTTGAGAATCGTCGAAAACATTTTGTCTAGTGATTTTTCTGTAGAATGCAGAAAACAGTTGATTAAGCGCAAAGATGGGTCAGAATCTTTGACAGAACGAGTATAAGATCAAGGGGGAATGATGAAATTGACGCAGCGGTTTTTGGTGGTTGGTTTGGCGGCAAGTATGCTGTCGGTGGCGGTATGTTTTGCGGCAGACGGCGCGGATGAGGTAATAAGGGTGGTGATTCCCGGCGATGCGCTGGTGGTAAATGATCAGGCTGAAGTGCCGCGCGGACTGTTTGGGGTGCATGCGTTTGACCGGCTGAATGCTGAAACGATACAAGAATACGGGATTGAATGCAGCCGGCATATTCATTTTGCGCCCGGGGCGGGCAGCATAGCACTCCGTTCTGACGGCAGTATAAAAGATCCGTTTAATCTTATGAGTGTGGTGATTGACTGTCAGGGTGACCGTTATCATCCCGCGACGGTTCTGACCAATCCTGATTATGAAAAATTCTTTACCCGGATCGGGCGTGCCTATGGTGAGGCCTGCCTGGCGGCCGGTTGGCCGGGCGTGGTTGAGTTTTGGAATGAGCCGTATTTAAACTGGGCTTCCCGCTCACACGGCGGCGGCCGCAATCACTATCATCCCAAGTGGTATGATCAGTCTTCAGCGGTTGACGGCGGCAAGGTTACAATTAAGGGCTGGAGTGAACCATTGGAGCATCTGCGCTGGCGCAGGTTCTGGGCCCGTGGGGAAGATGACCGGATCTACTACGGAGTTAAAATTCCTGAGGGGTTGAAGCCCGGGGACACGTTTGTTGGAGCCAGTCCATCAAACTGGTATTTCACTAATCGTGATGAACAGACCTTTACGGTGGTAGAAGAATGGGGGGTTGAGGATCCGACGCAGGTCGGATTCTGGTCGGGGCGGCAGAATCTTGATTTTTATTTATGGATGTTTGTGCCATTTGCACGTGCGGTCAAAGAGGCCAATCCGGATGTCAAGGTTATCGGCGGGTGGGATTTTAATCCGGCCGCCGGCGGGTGGAATGTTTTCAGTGAGCTGACAGTGCCGATTATTGATGCGACGATTGAGTGGCTGGATGGCATAGCCGAGCATCATTACGGCATCTATACACGCTCAATGCCGGCCTGGTATGAAGTGATTTGCGCTTACGCAGTAAGCCGGCACGGCAAGTGGTTGAAAACATATAACACCGAGTGCGGCGGAGAGCTTGATCCGGCGCTGCATGGTCTGGTGGAGCTGGATGAAGAGCTGCGTGATACTGCGCGGCGTCAGGCGGCGCAGGCCACCTATATGCTGCGCGATATTATTGAGCTGGCGTATCATTCGCCGGCCAAGGTTGGTTCGCGCACGACCCATCATCCGCAACACAATCCGGGGATGCTGTGGGCTTTACGCTTTTTGCGCGATTTGCGCGGTTCACTGCTGGCAGTTGAGTGTGATGATCCCGACACATGGACAGTTGCTGCGTTAAACAGCAACAGCGTAGTTGTGGTAATCTTCAATAATGCGCGGGAGCTTCGCAACATCGAGGCGGTGATAACGGTGCCGGGCGGGGGGGGCTTTACGGCCGGCCGGATTGAACGGCTGGTGGTTGATCCGGCAGACGGCGCGCTTGGCATTGAATCGCGTGAGTTTTTTACGGAAGGAAACAGGCGCGTTGTTTCAGTAGCTGAGCCGGTACAGCGACACGAGGCATTGAAGGTGGTATTGGCCGTGGGTGGTGATCTTCTTCCGGCGCGGACACGACATCAGCGCCAGTATTTTGCACGGGAGGGGGTGTTATTGCCGGTGGGGGAAGCGGCGGAAACGGCGGTACACGTGGCGGTTCCGTCGGAGCATGCGGTGGGGGCCGGGCGTGCCTGGTTGAAGCTGGTGCTTGAAGGTGTAGGTGAAGATGCGCCAGTAGTCACATTGAACGGCCGGGCGTTGGATTTTCCGGCGCGCAATTGGACAACCATGCACCCGGTTGATCCGGCATTGATAAAACCGGAGAACCGGTTGGTGTTTACCGCCGCCGGCAAGCCTTATCAGGTGAATGTCGTCAGCATTGTAATTGAAACTGAATAGTGTTTACGGGCGTCCGGGGTTCCAGATTTCCAAGTAGACAATTTCGTCATTTTCCGAACGATCGGCGGCAAGACCCAGTTGGCCCTTTTTCAGTTCGAATATGCCGTGGAAATTAATTCCGCTGCCGGTCGGCCGTGATCTGCGGATGGAAATACGTCCGTCAACAGCGGCGGTGTGTTTTCCGTAGGTTACTTCGGCCCGGGCGGTATTGGCACCGGTCAGGGTGATTTTCACGCTGACATCCTGATAGCCGTCCGGAGTCCCGCCGAGAATGCGTTGGCGGTTGAGTGGTGCATCGCCCATTTCGACCGCATCGCCGCTGGCTGCCAGCGTATAACTGCCTGAACCGGCGGCATCAACCTGTGCTCCGCCTTCCGGGTGTGCCATGTAGAACGCCGGCCACATTTTGTGTGCGCCATCGCGCAGAATGATCAGCGAGTGATCGCGGTTCATTCCGCGGCTGACATTGAAGGTGCCGGTTAGCGCCTCACCATCGCCGACCGTCGGGGTTACCGATGCACTTAAGGCTGATTTCCCGCTGTCCGGAACAGTCAGGCCTTCCGGCAGGGTATCCATTTGGAGAATCACGTACATGCCGTCGATATTTCCACCGCCGAAATCTTTTTGCGCATTGTTGCGCGGGGCGAATTTTTCGTTAAACTCAGCGCCTGTGACAAACATAACCATAGTTTTGTCGCCGACACGCGCGGAACTGGTTTCGATTCCCCCGATGCGGCCGCGGGAGTAGCGCACCATTGGTACCTTGCCGGCACCCGGCAGGGCTGAAGAGAAGCGGATCTGGGTCATGGCTTCATTGAGAACCGCGACAAAAGTTCCGCCAATGTAGTCGTCTGCTTCATGGTTCAAGGTGTTCAGTTTCAGGCTGCCGGTTTCGATCAGGCCGAAAGCCGAACTACCTGCCAGCAGCACGGAATTGTCGGCGGCGGCGGCGAGCGTTCTGATTTGTGTCGAGCTGGGCGCATTGCGGCTGGCCAGATAGCCTATGAAATTACTTTTAGCCAAAGGCTCCCCGGTTTCAAAGCAAAGGCGGATTATGTGAGCAAATGAGCCGACTCCGGCACCCCAGGTGCTGAAACCCAGGCCGGTTTTGCGTCCGGTACGGGCTTCGACGGCGCGGTAAACACTGGTTTTCAGGTCATACGGCGCCCACTCAAGGACCGAGTTTCCGCCGTCCGACCAGCCGTAAAGTATCGGGTTGCCGTGAATATCAAAAGCGGCTCCGCGTATTTCTGAATCGCTGACCAACCGGCTCCAATTCATGCCGACGAGGCGGGAGTTCCATTTGTAAAAGACAGCAATATTGCTGTTGTCGGCATCACGAAAGACCAGAAACGGCTGGCGCCATGGTTCATAACCGGTGCGGGTATGATTCATGGCGCCGGCAACGTAGCCGTGGTGGTGATGAGAACGAACACCCGCCCATGAGTTATGGATGCTGCCGGGAGAACTGCTCAGAATTTCTCCTGCGGGGCTGATGTATCTGGCATGAACTCCGATAAGGCTGATGCGCCCGTCCGGGAGCTCGGCAATTTTCGGAGGTTGTTCAGTATTATCGGCAAGCAGCAGCCCCCACAGTATTCCTTGCAGATCAGGGCGCATGCGAATCAGAAAAACACGTCCACGGTCACTGATGCCATCTTCGTTTACAAAGCGTCCATCGGTCAGGCTGGCAAAGTTTTCGCCGGCGATACCGGCAACATAGACGGAGCCATCCTGTGCGGCGGTCATATCGGTAATTGTTCCCGCGCTCCACGGAAAACGGACGACCTGTTGGACGCTGCTGTAGCCGGGAGCCAGTCTTACAATAAATCCTGCGCCGGCGGTGTGGGTCCAGTTCGGCGGTTGAATTGCGTTATTACGTCCGCTGCGTGGCATAGTGAAATCCGGGGCCGGGCGGTCTGTACCGATGACACTAATGCGGGTTCCGGCCGGTTCAAAGGCCGGGCCGTAGGCATTGCCGCCAAGCAGTGCGGTGCCGTCCGGCAGGAATGCCCCTGCGCACAGATATTCATCCCCGCTGCCGCCGAAATAGCCGGCGGCTACCGGAACGGCGGGGTTGGCGGGGTTCATATACTGCCGCGTGTATTGATGAAAACGGGTGTCCTGGGCTAATCCGTTGGTTACGAGAAACGCTATTACTGCCAAACTGCAAACCAATCCCTTCTTACGCATCTGCTTCTCCTGTTCTTTTATTTCAATCAAGATAAATGAACTGTCTGCCGTCTTCAACTATAACTTCTTTTTCCTGCCAGTCTGCGCCGCCTGCGCGCCAGCGAATCTGCAGCGGGCCGGGTTCGTTGCGTCCCATCGCGGTTTCCTGTCCCGGCAGCAGGGTTCTCACGCCGTAGAAGCGGTCGCCGTCATGTGCGCTGACCATAAAGGGAGCGCGCGCCAGCGACGATGGAGCAATGCGCAGGGTAACGGCCATGGCCATGTATTCCTCAACATCCCGGCGCATTACAAGGATTCGGCCGTCTTCGAGCAAGAAGACGATATCTTCCGCACCGCGGTTGTCGAGGTCTACCGCAGCGACAGCAGTCTGTCCGGCATAGATGGCTTGCGGAAGATCCTCGCTGTCGAGATCTTCGGCAAAGCCGTAAACCATGAAACCGCGGCTGAAGAAATAATGCGGCCCCATTCCGGGGTTGCACAGAACCAGATCGGGGCGGCCGTCATTATTGAAATCGGTTACCAGCGCGTCACGCATTTGCGGGTTTGAGATATAGCTGAACTCGCCTGAATGGCTAAAGCGTTCGATAAATTGGCCGTCACCGGCATTCCACCATATTTTTCTGCCGTTTGCCCCGATGGCCAGAATGTCCTTGCGTCCGGTCGCAGCAAAATCGGCGCAACGGACAATACGCGGTTCGCCGATGGCGTCGATTCCATTAATGGCGGCACCTTTAGAAAACCCTTTGCCGGCTTTCTGGTAGCGGACGCCGCCGGCTGAATGAATTAATACGACATCAATGCTGCCGTTGCCATCCAGATCGGTTACCAGCAATTTGGCGGGTCCCTGAATCTTTGTATCATCGGCGAGCGGCAGAAGCGTACTTTCCCATGTTCCGTCATTGATGCCGAGCAGGTGAACCCCGTTGTCGGCAGCCACGGCCAGACGTGATTTGCTGCTGCCGGGAACTACAGCCATATCCCATATTTCTTCCGACAGTGTCAATACAACATCATTTGCGGCAAAAGGTCCGTCGTCACTCCGGCTCCAGATCTGCAATGGCCGTCCGGGGCTCCAGCTTGCCAGTTCAAGTTTGCCGTTTCCTGAGAAGTCACCCCATGCGGCGCATTGTGATGCGGCGTTTATTCCAAAAGCGCCGCTGATATTTTCAAAAACCTGCTGTTGCGGATTCCAGCGCAGCAGGGCGTCGTTTTCAGCGCTCATGACATGAATCAAGGCTGGGGTATTTTCGGTAAGTGCTACCGGCATTGCCGCGACAATCGGAGCGTCAATTTTGCCGGCAAAGATGCTCTCCTGCCATGTTGTACCGGCGACCACCGGCATATCGGGAGCGGGGTGGTTAAGAATCTGGCGGGTTGCAGCTGCCAGCATATCCGGTGCGCCGAACCATACGGCCTGATAGTCACCTTGGTCAAGGGTTTCGGCCTGCCATACTCCGTCGGCGGTATGGCGTACCATAATCCAGCGTGTGCCAATCAGAAAGAGTGCCGGTTCATCTGCATCGGTGCCGACAAACAGCATGGTGCGTCTGATCTGATCATTGGCGATAATTTCTTCAATTTCTTCAATTTCCATATCGATCAGACTTGAAAAATCAAGTGCGGTTGCGGGAACTGCATCTCCCTTGAGTTTTTCGAGTAATTCCAGTTTGAGCACTTCCGTCTCCTCCGCCGGCGGGGTGTAAGCCAGATAGATGACGCTTTGTGACTGGTTGATTAAGTGGATGGGGGTGAAATCGGGGTTAATGAAGGCGTGGAGTGTTCCGGTCAGGCTGATTAAGACAAACGCGGCCAGTTGTATGAAGGCGGTGAACTTTGATTGCATTCTTCTCCTTGTTGATTTTACCTTCAGCCTTCTGCGATATTCATAAACAATTCTCGCAGAACAATTTACAATAACTTTTTTTGAAATACCATCAGCGGTTGTTGTACCTTAAATATGTGACGGAGATTTCCGTCACGCCTTTTTTCCCGACGCGACAAATTTGCCTGCGACGGAAGGCACACTCCACCTGCGGTTTTCTTATATCCACTCGCCCCGCAGGCTCTTACAGATTTGCGTACAACTGCCGCATCGTGTCCAACCGGCAGTCGCCTTATCCCCAACGCCCGGCGAAAATATCCGACATGCCGATAGGCTTCAATGTCCTCGTAACTCGTCTTGCCGAAAAACCAGGAGGCCAAAATACGTCCGCACCACATCCGCGTTCGATATCTTCGGCTCCGCCACAGCGCAGGTCACGGGTTTAAATACTTGAATGTACGGTTAATGACCCTGCCGGTCCATATATCGGTCCAGAAGACAGCCATTGCTCGTCTTTCTGAAGTGCGGGATGCATTTTCGTTTACATAGTAATCCCAGTCCCCGCCCACGGTTTCGAATTGATGATGCGCTCTGACGTAGCTGGCGGCTATGATTGCCATGAACATATTCTGTCGCGTATTGAAAAAACCGCAACTGTTGCGAATAATCGCTTCCTTCTCGAAATTGGACAAGTCTTCAAGCCCGGGAACCGCTTCGGTGAACAGCGCACGCACCCGTCCCATATCCGAAACTTCATAAAAGAAATTGTTCGGCAGTGAATCGCCGGTGACACGCCCCACTTCATATGTAACATTGCTGGAAGTGTGCGCCAGAATCGCCTCGGCAACATTCCTGTCGTAGTTATTGTCATCCCCCAGAATCAGGTCGATATCAGACAAATCCTGATCGGGATGCAAATCTAAAGGCATCATTTTAAAAGCGGCGCGTAACACCTCCACATGTTCGGTGTTCGGGTTAATCATGCCTTTCAGCGCTCTTACTTCGTTCGTATTTATGAGTGTGAATGTATCGACAACGCGATGAAGGGCGCCGACCGTTCCGGTCTCGGTCTGGTCAGCGTAGGGATGGCGGAAAAGCCGCAGGGTTTTCCAAGGCGCATATGCCAGATAAGCCAATTCGCCGACAGTGCGCAGCGGTTTGTTGGCGGTGTACATATAGGTGTAATGCTCGTGGAACGTGTCGTCAGTCTCATCCCATGCGCCGTCGGTGAGGTTGGTTGCCTGGGAAAGATAGTTGGTTGTCCAATGATTGTAGTTGGAAATGGTAACATAACGCATGTCCGTGAATAATTGCGTGCGCCAGTAATTTTCGTCATCAAGGTCGTAGTTAAAGCGCGGGTCAAGGGCCTCGATACTTAGTATGTTTGTGACCGATGTCGATTCACCCGGATCAGGTGCCAAAACGTTGTCGGGAATCGTTATCTCGAAAAAGGAGTCGACGGGCTGTTGTCTGAGCATGTCGACCAGGTTCATTCCGGGCCCCCAGTTGGCCTCAAGCGCTGCACGGTTGATGTTCACTTTAACGACAGTTTGATCCCGTAATGTATCAAAGTTGTTGTGATCACTGATAATCGCGTCAAACAAGTTCGGTGCGTTCCGGCTGGTAATTACCTCAAAATCCCGCGGTCCCATATCGAAAATATGATTGAAGTCCATGATTTGAGTCAAAGATACGGCAGCTGACGGGTTCTCTACTGTTATCCTCCAGCGGTTGTTACGGCGCCCTAATTGATAGGGCATGGTTCCGTCGTGGGAATTGCTGCGGGGGTCCCAGATGTACGGATTCCATATTTCAATAAACCCGGTGCATTCGACCGTCAGTGTATAGTTGGTGTTGGCGTCAGTTGTGATTGTGAATACCGCTTCAACAATTAATTCGTTGAACTTTCCTGCCGGTTCCTGATTCGGGTATCCCTGCGGTAAACCGCGCGGTTCGTAGTCCTCGTCAACGTAATCCTTCAAACCGGCAATCAACCAGTCAAGCACGGTCTCGCCGGGGTTTGCATCAAACGGGAAAGCGTCTCTGAAGGCATCGCGCAAGCGGTCTTCATCCGACCAGTTTAACGGGTCATCCCCGGCAATATATGCCGCCGGAGCGATCATGTCACGGACATCGCGCGAGGGATTTCGTGATCGCGCCAGGGGTTCATCATCGCCTCGAGTGCGCCGCAGATATTCACCGACCGGAAAGTGAGAAAAGGGGAAGAAGAAAGTATTGACATGATTATTGTAAGGGAGGTCCAGAATACGGATCATGTCTTCCCATGTTTCGGCCTGCGGGCGGTCGCCGGGATTCAAACCCGATCTATGGAGTCGATCCGCACCAGGCAGCTCTGATGTGTTGATTTCGAGTACATTGGTGCCATATCGCCGCGTAGCGGCGTTAGCCGGGCTGGTCAGGGCTATCGGGTCAAGATAGCCCGAACAATTGACATTAATAATCGAGAAAACGATCGGTTCAGTTTGCATTCCCCGCAAGGATTGCGGATGGGTACAGGCGTAGTCACTATATGCGCTTACGCTGGCGCCAATGCGGAAAGTGCTGCTCCACCAGGCGTGTCCACCGCCTTGAACCCGGTTTTCGGCAGGCTGGGAATAAATCTCACCGGTAATGGAATCGCGATATTCGTCTTCCCAGCCGGAAAGCCGCCATGCGTCCGCGCGGGCCGGTCCCGGAATATAATGTTCCGCACTCTCGAACAGTCCGACGACTCTGCCGGAATCACGATCGTTTCTGCCATACACCCCGAAAGGGAGCCAGGCGTTTGAGGTTTGCGGGCGCCCCCTGGTTTCGCGCCTGACATAACGGTTGCCGATGAGCCGCTTAGGATAAGGCACGAAGACTTGATGCGGATTGCTGTTATAGTCTACAGTGACATGTCCCGCAATTCTTGCGTTGACATCGGTTGCGGCTCTGGCCAGGCATGACATCACTGCCTGGCGTGCCTGCATCCCGTCGGTAGCGGCCTGTGCGGCCGAGCGTTCGGTTTGCATGGATACGGCAAAAGTAAATGCCAGCAGCAGGAGCAGTGAGAGCAGGCCGATCGTTATAATCAGAGCCACTCCCGCCCGGCGGTCTGCCGGCGGCAGCGGGTTTTTGAACGTTCTCATAATTAATCTCCTCATCATCTCAGTCATTTGAATGATAATCATAAACAGCATTGCGGCCTTCAGCCATGGGAAAAGTGGCCTGGACAAAGTGGCGGCGTGCCATGCGCTGCAGATAGTTGCGCCGGTTGGTGCCGCTGAAAAGCATGGCCCGTTGATGCATTTTGTCGGAAGCGGTTATTAAAAGGATATCGGCAAACTGCGGCAGTTGCGATGTTGATTGAGTTTCCACAAGCTGCCCCTGATTGTTTAAAGAAAAAAGTCTTACTCTGAACTGTACTACATAGTCCAGTAGCGGGAAAATTCTGGTGGTGCTGTGCGGGAGATCGTCGGAAGCCTGGTCGCCGCGCACCAGGACATAATAGTCTTCACCATCAACTTCTCGCATACGATATTCAACCAGTCGCGGGGTGAAACTGCTGTCATGTGTGGTTGTGCCGCCGAGCGAATAAAACAGCAGTGTATCCGAATTGTAGTAATCGTATGTGTTGAGGCTGTCGTTCACTACGCGCATTTCCATGTCGTCGGCAGCAATGGCCTGGTTGAGGTCATCGAGCAAAATATCGAGGAAGGCGCGTGCGTTACCGTCCATCATGGCCTGCTGGTAGCCTAGGTCAACGGCCCGGCTGCTGTCTGAGATAATGCGTGTCATTATAAGCGTCATAATAATGAGAATGGTCATCGAGACCAGCAGCTCGATCAGGGTGAAGGCCCGGGATGCCTGCCGTTGCCTGGGATGCGCGTTTGTTTTCCGGCCCGGTCTATTGGCCAAGAGTTTAATTTCTGCTCCGGTTCTCATCAGATGCTCCGTTGATCAATTGTTATTAAAGTTGTAATAATAGCGAAAAAAATCGCGAACACGGTGAGCCTGGGAGCCTGAACCGACCACTCGGGCGGCTCCGTACTTCCCCGGCACCATGCGTAACCTTACCCGATACATATTGGCTGAAAGATAGCGGTAATCCTGATGCGGCGAATGTTCTAAAAGGTGAAAAACTCTGGAATAAGGCGGCAGACCGCCATCGCGCTGTGACCAGCCGGGAGTTGCCGGATTAGCCGACGGCCAATTATTGGTCGGGCTATAAAGCCTGAAACTGCGTGGAGGTCTGAGCATCTCTATCAGACTGCGATCGTTATCAAGTCTGGAAATCGCGAGGTTATAGCGATAAGCGTTATCCTCAATATTGGCATGCAGCCTTAACTCGAATGAGTTGGTAACCCAGACATTGCCTCCGCGCATGACAATCGGCGCCAACTGTTCTTCGTTTTCCCAGATATTAAAAAGCGGTGCAGCATTGGTTAATCTGTGTAAATGCCAGTTGTATTCATTATTCCCGGCTCCGGGAACCGTGTTGGGAACCACCTCCGCGGTGCCGTCGGGCCATTCGCGGGTTTCCTCTCCGCCCCAACGCTTCTCCCACAGCTCAGGCCGCATGCGCAGCTCGACCTCTACCGCATTTAGTATTGTCTCGGCGGCCTGGGCAAGCCGGGTCTGCTCATAAGACATCCGGCTTAAATTCAAGCCGGCCGGGAAAAGCGCCAGCAGCGCCATTATGCCGATGGCCATAACCATCAGCGCCAGGACAATCTCAACCAACGAGAAACCGGAGACGCACTTATGCGGGGGTATGCTTGAACATCTGTAATATGCCTTCATGCCGGCGTTTCCTTCCTGTTATGCTTTTATATAATTATGCGGGTTGTTAATTAAATTCGATCATTTGCGTTCCCCCGGCATGAGTTACTTTTATGCCGTAAACTATTGAATGTGCCCCGTCTACGTCTTCTCCGCGACGGCGTGCCGATCCATCTGCGGCAATGCTGCCTTCAAAAAGCAACACCCAGACATAAAAATGATCACCGACACCGGAATAGCTCATTTTCCCGTCCGGGGTGAACACAATACCGTAGAAGGAAGCGTAATTAGGTGAATAATCAGCCGGAAAGGGAATGAGTTGACTGATATTGCGTGGCGGTTGCAATATATGTCTGCCGTCGGGAAGATTGATCCCGAGCGTATTCGCGTCGCCGTTCATAAAGATGGTTCCCCGCGGCAGCTCGGTCCATGGTTTTATGTACCGGTTGCTGTTCATGTCGAATACCGCATACGAACGTCCGATCAGGTGTTCGTTCTCGTCGGTCACGGATATTGCGGCATGGTCATTGACGATATCCGGATCACAGATAATAAATGCCACCGGAATTCTTTGAGTAATCGCATACTGCCTTGCAAGTTTGATGGTGGCCTGTACATTGCGTGCCGCGCCGGCGGTTGCCGCGCCGCGCGTCAAGCCGGTAAAACCGATAATGGTTATCCCGGTAATGATAACCATTATCGTCATTACCGCGAGCAGTTCAATAATGGTGAATCCCTCGTGCTTTGCTGATTTAAAACGTTTCATGATTGCGTTTTACTCCGGATTCGTTCTTTGCGTCATTGTTCCAGGGCAGTGAATATATCGTCACTGATTATCACGTTCGCCGGACTGTCTTTTCTGCCGTTCGGTCCCAATGAGCGGACTATTGCAGAGGTGTGCGCTCTTACGTTTCCGCTTTCAAGCTCAATTATTCCATTGTAGGTAGAATCCATGGCCACAATATAAGGGTTGCCCCAGGGGTCACGCAAAGGCGGCTCGTCGGATGCTTCCCGAGCCTCTCTGCGTAAAAAAACAATTTGCTTCGGATTCTGTCTCTCATTTTCCGGGATACCCGATTCCTCTTCCCTGGCATTCAAAATAAAGTATATCGCAGTCAGTTCATCTTCATCTTCGTACCATCCCGTGGAGGTTCCGTGGTCTTCCTGATTCGGCAGGGGCAGCCGCCCGTACTCGTGAAAAAAAGCTTCTATCGCGTTATGAATTTCATAAGCTTCGCTATAAGCCTGATTACGCCTTGCATCCCGTAAAGCATCGCGGATAAGGGTCATTATCAAAGTGAAGAGAATCGTAAGGATAACGATAACCGCCAGTAATTCGATTAGCGTAAAGCCTTTTGTTTTATGCCGTTTTTTTGGCGAGGTGAATAAATATGCAATACAGTTGCGGAACAGTTGCGGACAACTGTTTACAGATGCATTTGCGCGAAATGATTTCATGTTACGTCTCCCGTAATTTCGGCTCGTTCTGTCAAAGTTAACAGAACGTTTTCTTCTATAAACTTCTGTTTTACAATGGGTTAGCCTTATTTAAGGCTTCTCCCCCGTTTTCTTTTCTTTTTTCCGTCCATTTCGGTCGACGACTACGGCGACGACTACGGTGGACGGATTCGAGAATCTCTCCTCGTAATCCGTAGTCGTCGCCGTAGTCGTCAACCCATTCTTCTCTCATACGTTTTCATACAACTTTTGACAGTACCTTTCGGCTTTTCACAATCCGGTGGAAACGCGCCCGGGAGGGAATCCGCGTTTACGTGCATGTTGCCCCGTTACAATGTCATCACCATAACCAATTTCAGATATTTGTTCTCCTCTGCTGTATTCATCAATCAAATTCTCCTCCCAGCGATCATCTTCGCGATAAGGGTAGTTATCGTCATCGTAATCGTCATTAACTCCGCGATATCCCGGCGCACCGTCGGGGCCGAGCGAGAAGACGATATATTCCTGCATCGCGGCCGCGCCTTCGTTTTCGCCGGGAAGCCGCTCTCCGGAGCGGGGGTTGAACACGGCTACGCTGTATGCATTACCCCATGGGTCATAACGGGGCACCCCGTCGCGGTATCGGTTAAACCAATCCCTTGATCTGCCTCCTGCCCTTATATAGTAATGGCCGACAAAGTCGTGCAACTGCTGGAAAGCCTGAGTCCATTTATACATATCGGCTTCAGCCTTTGAGAGGCGTGCTTTCATGCCTACATATGTTGCTACGCGGAAGGCGATCATTGACAGGATCAGAATGACAGCCATTACCGCCAGCATCTCGACAAGTGTAAAGCCGTGTTTTGCGGTTTTTTTTGTAAGTGTCTCATTTGCAGTCATATAAGCACACTCCTGCTTAATGGTTATTTCCTATCCTGTAAATATATTAGCGCTGACCGGCCGCTTTTGCAAGCGGTTAATTTGATGCCGGGATGCGGGATGCGGGATACGGGATGCGGGAGAAGAAAGACTGAAGACCTGAAAAACTTTGTCGCGAGCTTTGTCGAACTGAAGCAGAAGATAGGCGTGATGCGTGATGCGGGCTTCATCCTCGGCTTTGCCTCGGACGAAGAGTGGCTTGCCGGGGCGTGGTGCGAGGCATGCAAGACCGGCCCGGCTTTGTTTCGCTCACTGCGTTCGCTCTGCTACGCCGCGGCACTTTTCGCTCTTCGAGCGAAAAGTGGTGGGCGAGGCGGGACTCGAACCCGCAAGCCTTGCGGCACAAGATCCTAAATCTTGCGTGTCTGCCAATTTCACCACTCGCCCGGTTTCGACAGAAGCTATAATACATGCGGCGGGGCGGAAGCAAGCTTATCCCAGCAGCGTTTGCACCGTACCGGCCAGTTCCGCGGCGATTCGTTCAGTCAAAGCCTGGTCATCGCTTTCGACCATCACCCGGCACATCAGTTGAGTTCCGGAGTAGCGCACCAGCACCCGGCCTTTGTCGGTAAGCTTTTTCTCGGCATCCGCTATGGCCTGCTGCAGTTCCGGCAGAGACTCCAGCGGCGGCTTGTCTTTTATGTCGACATTGATCAATTTCTGCGGCGCGCGGGTGAAGATTTCCGCCAGTTCGGAGAGTTTTTTCTTCGAGCGCACCATGATTGAGAGCACTTGCAGCGCGCTGATAATGCCGTCGCCGGTGGTGTGGTGTTCCTTGAAAATGATATGACCGGACTGTTCGCCGCCGAGCGTGGCACCGCGTTTACGCATCAGCTCAAGTACCAGTCGGTCCCCGACTCCGGCATCTTCGCATTCAATTCCGATTGACTGCATGGCGCGGCGCAGACCGAAATTGCTCATCGGTGTGACGATCAGGCGGTTGCCGGACAAGCGTCCCTGATCTTGCAATTCCTTTGCGCAAATGGCCAGCAGGTGATCGCCGCTCAATTCACAGCCGTTTTCATCAACCGCGATCAGGCGGTCGCCGTCGCCGTCAAACGCCAGACCGACATCGGCTCTGGTTTCTTTTACCATCCGGGCGAGATCGCCGGTATGTTGCGAACCGCATTGCTCATTAATATTGCGGCCGTCGGGTTGATTATGGATAGCGGTTACCTGCGCGCCCAGTTCAGAGAAAATGGTTGGCGCAACGCGGTAGGTGGCGCCGTTGGCGCAGTCGATGACCATACGCATCCCGTCAAGTGTCAGCTCATCAGGAAAGGTTTTCTTACAGAAAACGATATAACGCCCGATGGCGTCGTCAATGCGTTTGGCGCGGCCGATTTCCTCTGCCGGGGGGAATGTCTTCGCGTTGTCTTTGCTTAGGACGAATTTCTCTATGGCGGCTTCCTGTTGATCGGAAAGCTTATAGCCGTCATGTGCAAAGATTTTGATGCCGTTATCCTGATAGGGGTTATGGGAGGCGGAGATCACGATGCCGGCATCCGCGCGCATATCGCGGGTAATAAAAGCGACTCCCGGGGTGGGGATCGGGCCGAGCAGCAGGACATCCACGCCCATTGAGCAGATGCCGGAAGTCAGCGCGGTTTCGATCATATAGCCGCTGAGGCGGGTATCCTTGCCGATCACAACGCGGTGCCGCCGCCCCGGTTCGCGGCGGCAGACATGGCCGACAGCGCTGCCGACGCGCAAGGCCAGCTCGGCGGTCATCGGGTAGGTGTTGGCGGTTCCGCGGATTCCATCTGTTCCAAACAATTTTCTGGCGGCTTGTTCCATAATTATTTAATCATCCGTTTCAGGGTTCACATTCAAATACGGCCGTGGTTTGATCCACAATAGACTGTAGCCATACAGTACCGGCCTTACGGGCAGCATCCGGCATTCCGCGGACAAAAGCGCGATAATCATTTACCGCTGCCGCGGTCTTGAGTGCTTCCTGAATGGCCGCCGGAGCGTCGGCATTTTGTGATCTCACCAGCGTTTCCAAAGCTATCTTGATTTCCGGCCAGTTTTCAACAAAAGCGGATTGTGTTCCGCCGGCCGGTTGGATTGCCCGGCTGACTGCCGCGGCGAGCTTGTCCAGTTGTCGCAACCGTTCATTCAGGGCTTCATCCAGGCGCGTCATGGCACCTTGCCAGCAGGCTGCCAGAAATGCGACATCATTCATAAACGGCCGCCGGACGATGCGGTACCAGTCCCGCAGTGCCAGCAGGTTGCCGAAAAAGACGGCGTTATTAGTGGCGATGCGGTGAATGTCGCTGAAAAGGCGCGGGTCATAATCGATGAGTTGCAAGCGGTGCGGGGAGCCGCCTGCCAGCAGTTTGCCGGGCTGGGTGATATCGCGCCGGCAGATCACCCCGGCGGCGGTAATTGTGCCGAAAGTTA
>PXDI01000270.1 GCA_003565095.1 PVC group bacterium
ACCGTTCGGTTGATCGTATCCGGGATTGTTTTGTTGCTCCGGTGAGCTATGAAACGGATGGAACAATGCGGGATGACCTGTCGGGGCTGCCGGCGGATTTGCGGTAAATAATGAGACATAAAAAGAAATTGGTCAGACCTACACTAACCTGAAACTTGAGCCTCTGGTTCCTCAACTTTCACAATTACTGAGTTCATCATAGTCGATGCGGTCACGAGGCCGTGTTGACTCACGTTTGGCGCGCAACAGAGCCCGCTTGCCGACAATTGGAATTCGCATGCCCCAGATATCGGCAGTATCAATTTCCGAGAACACGCTCTTCTCATCTTCAGACGACATAGAGGTAAGCAGATCAATCTGGTTAGGCTGGACACCAAGCGTAATAGCCGTTCCTCGCTTGCAGAATGCCGCTTTGTCAATCCCGGCACTACCGAAGCCGAATTCGTTTAATGCCAGCATTATGCGTTCGGCATTTTCCAACGACGGATAGACCAGCAAATCAAGATCCATCGTGGTGCGGATAAATCCATAGTATGAAACGGCAAATCCACCGCAAAGAGCAAATTGAACGTCATGCTTGAGAAAAAGCGTGATGAGGTCGCGCATATCAGTGGAGATGGCCTGCCTGATCCCGGGCTTGCTTGGCTGAGGTGGGCGCGGTTCGGTTTCCATAGTGCAACCTTAACGGTTATTCAGCAAAACGGTAGACGTCTGAAGCTGACAGATGTAGTTTCACGGAGCGGAAGAGCATCCGCTCCAAACTGCGTATTGCGCAAATTGATCAAGCAAAGTAACCGTTCAGCGGGTGTCATACGCATCGTATCTTTGCGACGCAACCGGTCTTGATCTTCGATGCTGCCGACTCTTGCAATTTTTTCAATCATAGGTTTATATATGCTGTAATCTTACGTAAACTCACCGGGCAGTTCAAAACCGACAGTTTTGTTAGTCCTTGTTATCACTTCTTGCTTTGGTTGTCCATCCCTGATTTCCTGGCGCGGCCGGCTATGCCTCGTACATCACAAAGCGCAGCCAGATGCTGGGGCGCGAGTGGCGGAAGAATAACGCATGCATCACGGGTATTGGAACTCAGTCTACCCACTCATTCTGCCAAAGAACCTAAAAATCTGCTTGCTTCACCATTATCATCGGTTAGGTTGTTGCTTTAAAACTAATGTGGTTTTCGTGAAAGGAAGAATAAATGAGATTAGATGACAGGGTGGGTTTTCTCTGCATAGTTCGATACACTTCTTTAATTTTTGTGTGTATGGCTTTATTTGGAGTTACCGGGAATCTGCAGGCCGAGGAACCAGCGATGAGACTTATAGACTGGGAAGAGAATCAGTTTTCGGCAACCGCAGGCATGACTGCCGGAAAGATCGACTTTGAGTTCGATATGCCTTCGCAACGGGTCAACTGGAATGCCGCGCGCTGGTCATGGGCGGAATTTTCGGAAACGCGTGATTTGTCGTCATTCAAGGGTGTGGAAATAACGGTTGAAACCGCCCGGCCGCGAAATGATGCCGGGGTTTATCTGGCAATCCGCGAAGATGACGGCACATGGTATTATCATCCATGGGCTGCCCAACTGGCGGCTGAAGGCCGCAATACATACACAGCCTTGTTTCGCGATTTTCACGTAACCGAATGGGTCTCTCCACCCAAAGGGCGTCATTTTGATGACAACAACCGCCTCGATCTGGATAAAATTAACGCGGTGGCCATTGGCGTGATCAATCCGCTCGGAATCGGAAAGGTCTCTTTTAGTATTCATGCCCTCAACCTTATCTGCGCTGAAGAAATTGAGGTGCCACCCACCGCGGCGGCTGTTTCCGGAAACTTTTACAAAAAAAACCATACCGCCAATATTCCGGCCGGACTTTTCGGATCATTTAATCTGCGCGGCGGGAGCACCGCTAAATACCGCTTGGCGCAGGATCGCCGGATTCATCATACCGGCGTCTCCGGCGGGCCGGTCTTCGGCAACGAAATCACTCACATGATGATTAACGCAGTCGGAGACCGGATGCACCCGTCTCCGCGGCTGAGAAACGCGAACTGGGAGGAGATTAGCCGCAATTATGGAAGGAGCTATGGCGAAAAGTCGCGTGAAAGCGAATTTACCGCCTACGTCGAATACTGGAATGAGCCTTATCTGAACTGGGCCAACCGCAACCGGGCGAATTTCATTCCGCGTTTTTATGATGTTTCACGCGCCAAGGAAGGCGGACCGGTGCATATTCAGCATGACGGCAGCGAAGCACCTTATTTGCGCTGGACAAAAGATTTTGACGCACCGCCCTGGCAATGGACCAGCCGGCGTGATTGGCGGCGCGGCCGTGACAGCCAGGGACAGACGCTCTCTCCGGTGCATGCGCCACCGGGATCGGGAATGAATCATCTTTACGGAGGGGCATGGCAGCCGCACTTTCACCCGCCGGAAGATGTTCCTGACGGAGAGACATATACGGTGAATAGCCGGGAATTAACCGCATTTACTCCGTGGCACATTTATGATGAAACCCAGTTTACTTACTGGTCGGGTAAGGGACAGCTAAAACTTTATATCGAGCCGATGCTGGCATTCGGCGAGGCGCTGAAAGAAGCCGACCCCGAGGCGGTATATATGGTTGGCTGGGGTTTCCGGCCTTCAGAAGATCATTGGGCGGCCTGGGATATGCTTTTCCGTCCGGTGATCGATGCCGCCATTCATATTGCCGAAGGCGTTGTCGATCACGATTACGGCGGGGATCCGCGGAGACTGGCGGCAAATTACGAAGTGGTTACCCACTATGGCATGACCGAACACGATAAATGGCTGTATAGTTACAATACCGAAACCGCCATGGGATCTGATCCGCAGGCATATCCTGAAGCAGATGTGGTATCAGGCGGCACCATGGCAGATATTGCTAAACGAATGTGGACCAGTCGGAAAATATTGCATGCATTGCGCTATGTCCCCGACAAAGCCCGCTCGTTTGCCCATTTTGGTCACGGCGGCGGCTGGTTCAGTGATTCGGGTGAGGGTGTTGCGCTGATGTGTCTGCGAAATCTGCGCGGGCGGATGTTGCATGTCGAAAATGACGATCCGGATTTTTATATTGTTGCCGCAATTGACGGCACCGACCCCCTGAACCCACGCCCCGCTGATATGCCAAAAGGCCTTGAGCTGGTTGTTGCGGTACTGAATGACCATTTGGAAGAACGCAATCTGGAACTCACCATCACGGCACCGGCCGGAACCGCTTTCAGTGATGTTATTATCCGTGAACCACAGATAAATGATGATAAACAGGTTATGGCCGAGAGCAACATTACGGCTGATTCAGAAACTGAGCACCGTTTTGTCCGCAAAATGCCTGCACGCCATATGCTGGTGTTGACCCTGCCGCTGCAAGGAACTCCGAACGATTCCCGCAGCGTTGTTGACCATCAGTTTTTCGGCGGTGAAGTGCTCCAGCGGGTTTCACATAATAATGATGGCGTGTTTCCTATAGCAGTGGATACTGATGTTTTGAATCGCGCTTCACATGCCCGCCTGCGGTTTGTTGCGGAGCACCTTGTTGACGGTGCCGGCGTTGTGGTAATCAACGGCAACGAATACCCGCTACCTTCAGCCATCGGCCCGGAAAATTCACCATACATCAGAGAAGTGATTCTGGACAAAGAACATCTGGCTGCCGAAAACAGTGTTGTGTTCAAGGTCACCGAAGCGCGTTTTGCCGGCTATCTGACCGCCTCCGCCAGCTTGATTGTTACTACCGGTCTTGCTGAATAATTTCACGCAAAAGGCGACAGCGGCAGCCTGACCTTTACGGGGTAGCCCGGCAGGTTGTCCGCGGTCAGTGCTTTCATTGCCCCGCCAGTATTTCCTCCACCGGCCGGCGCAGCACCGCAGGATTCTTATATTTTATATGAACCTTATTGTCATGCATCACATATGCCTAAGCAATGCTTGTCTCAAACTGCGGAGGATTCATAATATGGCGCTTCACGGTGCAGTCCGCGGCTTCGAACTGCATTTCGTCATACCATTTCCTGTCCAGTTCCGGCGGAGGGGTTATTTCTATATGCACCTTATCGTAGCGCTTTACTTCCTTGTTCAGTTCGGCTGTAAGTACAAGCCGCAACCCAACTGTCGGCAGATCACGGGTCTGCAGAAAATCCAACGCAGAAATGCCGGCACAGGTGGCAATCGCAGCAAAGAACAAATCAAACGGTTGCGGGGCGGTCTCATCACCCCCATTGCGTTTTAATTGATCAGTGCCGACAGTCAGCCCGCCCCAATGACAATCCACCCGCTTGTTTCCCGGAAAAGAAACTTCCATTCTTTTTTGCATAATACTCCTCCTAATTATTCCAGATTTGCCCGAGCCCCCCGTCTCGACAAACGCCAGGTCTTATCCACGTTCAACGTTCACTTTCCGTAACCACACTATCCCCCGGCCCCCTCGCCCAGCACCTTATGCACTTCCGCCAGCCGCTCCGGAATGGCAATATTCTGCGGGCATTTTTCCAGACACGCCCCGCACGCAGTACAGGCGTCCGCACCATTCCCCTCATGCCACTTGTCGCCGATCAGTCCATACTGAAAGCGCGCCTGCTGTGTATTGCCGTAAATCACCTGATAGCTCATGGCTTCAAAACAATGAGCAATGTTCACTCCCTGCGGACACGGCATGCAATATTTGCAACCGGTGCAATACAGCTCTTTAAGCTTCTTCTTTTCCTCGAACGCCGCACGTACCTGCTCTTCTTCTTCCGCACTCAAGCGCGGCGACCGGCTGCACACCGCGGCATTCTCTGCCACCATTTGCGGCGATGACATTCCCGACAGCGCACAACTTACTTTCTCATTTGAAAGCACAAAGCGCAGCGCGATTTCCGGCGATGACGCCGCCTGCGTGCCGGGAGCCATTGACGCAAACACTTCCTGCGAAGTTACCAGCTTGCCGCCCGCCACCGGCCCCATCACCACCACGCCGATCCCTTTGGCATGCGCATGGTCAATCGCCGGCTCATTACGCCGGTCCAGCAGATTATATTGACATAGCAATGACTCAAATAAACCGGTATCCATCAGCGTTATCATGTTTTCGGGCGCATCGTGACTGGAAAACGAAAGGTGCTCAAATAACCCCCCGCTGCGCGCCCATTCGATATCCTGCATCAGCTCACATTCCACCAGCCGCCCATTCCAGTCTTCAAGCTTAAGCCCGTGCAGATGCAAGAAATCAATCCGCTCAATTTTCAGCCGCCCCATTTGCTCTTCAAGATACTTGCGGCCGTCACCCTTGCTTTTTATCAGCCACAGCGGCATCTTGGTGGAAACATATACCCGCGAGTCTTTCCACGACTGCAATGCCGCACCGACCGCCACCTCACTCTGGCCGTTGCAATAACCGTAGGCGGTATCGACATAATTCACACCAAGACCAAACGCCTGATGCATCAGCGCCACCGATGTCTCAATATCAACATTGCCGCCGGTACGCGTTCCGCCCATCGGCAGCCGCATCGCACCAAACCCCAGCGCCGAAATCGCCACACCCGTCTTGCCAAAATCACGATACTTCATATATTGCCCTCCTTATGTTCTTTTGTGCGTGGCGGACGTGCCAGCAGCATCTGGCCGGTTTTCTGCTCTAATGACAGCTCATGTAATAGCAATGGTCTCATGGCAATTGATTCAAAGCCATCCCCCCGCCGCCGTCAAGCATCGATTGGGCGCATCTGCGATTTGGGGGCAAATACTTTATAGTTCAGCAGAATACGCCGCCCACAGAGGGGGAAAGGAACCCACGGATGGGAAACCCGTCCCACGGATGGGGGATGGGGAATGATAAACCACGGATGGCAGGAGGAAGAGAAGAGGGAGATTTGCGTGTACGAGTATGTGTAGGAGTACGGTAGGACCATGCGGGCCGGAAGCCCCTTACTCGTACACGTACTCTTACACTCGGATCTCTTGACCCATGTGCGGAGAGCACGTTATCGCCGCTGGGGGTTGGGGAATGGTAACCCACGGATGGGATACCCGGCCCACGGATGGAGATGGCGGCATGAGAAGCGTGTTAGAAAATCGCTGGTTTGAAGGATTGTAGTGCGGATGACACGGATTTTTGTTTTATATCTTCAACCG
>PXDI01000228.1 GCA_003565095.1 PVC group bacterium
CGGTCGTTTTCTGCTCCCGCATATGCCGATCGATCGCGATCCGACGATTTTCAAAGTCGGCGATGAAGTTGGGCTTCAATACTACCGCCTTGAGCGCGTTTCATCCGGCGCTATTCAGGTCAAAGAGGGACCGCCTGAAGGCATAAAGAGTCCCACGGATGTTGGCACCGGCAAGGCAAAGGAGGATAAAGTCCCGTTATCCGAGATCATCCAGATACTTAACGACCGTTTCGGAACCAGCTTCACCGATGAAGACCGCCTCTTCTTTGAGCAGATCAAGGCAAAGGCGGTGAAGAATGAAAAGGTAATCCGGACAGCGCGAGCCAATCCGCTGGACAAGTTCCAGCTTGGGGTCCGCAAACTGATCGAAGACCTGATGATTCAACGCATGGCCGACAATGACAAGATCGTGACCCGCTACATGGATGACCCGGAGTTTCAGAACTCCGCTTTCCCGATCCTGGCCACGGAAATCTTTGAATCTATTCACGAAGAAGAACCCGCCGTTTTCTAAAATAATTGCATCCCGCCTGATTTGCGGTTAGGTTGCTGTCAAATGTTTACCGGTACAGAAAATAAAATTTCCGGGCTTTCGGGACTGCTGGCGCGCCGCGCGGAATGGCGGGAGGCGGGGCGGACGGTTGTTTTTACCAACGGCTGTTTCGATATTCTGCACGCCGGACATGTCAGTTATCTTGAGTTTGCACGGCAACAGGGTGATGTGCTGATCATCGGCATGAATAGCGACGCTTCAGTACAACGCAACAAAGGCCCGGAACGGCCGGTAAATAAAGAAGCCGACCGCGCCCGCGTGCTGGCGGCACTGGCGTGTGTTGATGCGGTCGTGCTGTTTGATGAAGATGAACCGCTGAACATTATCGGCAAACTGCTGCCGGATGTGCTGGTAAAAGGCGAAGACTGGGCCCATTATGTCAGCGGGCGCGAGATTGTCGAACAGAACGGTGGAAAAGTGGTGCTTGCCCCACTGGTGGCCGGACGCTCCACCACCGGCATTATTGAAATGATTCGTTCCTCTGGAAATTAAATCCTTGTGCCTTACTTTTAAGGCCGTTACCTTACTTGTGTTCTTGTGCAGAAGAAGAAAGGCGGATTTATGATTGCAACATTGACCAGCAAGGGGCAGCTTACTTTACCTAAGCGGGTAAGGCACGAACTTGATTTGCATGCCGGCGACAAATTGGATTTTGTGCTGAAGAGCGACGGTATTATAGAGGTGGTGCCGCTAAAGCAACCGGCTGCAAAATTGCGCGGAATGCTGCCAAAGCCGCGCAAGGCGGTTACCTTGGCGCAAATGAAAGCCGCCATACGCAGGGGAGCTTCCGGGCATGATCGGCATTGATACAAATGTTATTGTAAGGTACGTAGTGCAGGACGACCCGGTGCAGTCCAATTTGGCGGCGGATCTTATTGAAGAATCTTGCAGCGCACGGGATCCGGGGTATATACCGCAGATTGTTCTTTGCGAACTGGCCTGGGTGCTGCGCGGTGCATACGGATATAGCCGGAAACAGGTCGGCGACGTATTACGGCAACTGATGGTGACGGAATCTTTCGAGATAGAAGACCATTCTCTTGCATGGGATGCTTTGGGAGCTTATTTTGATGGCACAGCTGATTATGCCGATTGCCTGTTATGCGGCAGGAATCGGCAACGCGGGTGTTTAACGACTTTTACGCTTGATCAGAAAGCGTCCGTCTTGGAAGGGTTTAGTTTGTTGCAATGAAAAAAAAGCAAATAGTAGTCACCGGCGGCGCAGGCTTTATCGGCTGCAATCTGGCGCAGGCACTGAATGCCCGCGGCCATGATGATTTGATCATCGTCGACCACCTCAACCACCCGCTGAAAGAACGCAACCTTAATTCGCTGCAATGTGCCGACTATCTGGACCGCGCTGACTTCCGCGCTGCTCTCGCGCGCGATAAGTTTTCCGGCATTAAAGCCATTCTGCATATGGGCGCATGCAGCTCAACTACCGAAACCGATCAGGCCTACCTGAGCGACAATAACGTGGCCTATACCCGCGAACTGGGCGAATGGTGCCTGCGCAAAAATGCGCGCTTTGTCTACGCCTCCAGCGCTGCCACCTACGGCGACGGCACACTGGGCTATGATGACGACCATCAGCTTGTGCCGCGGTTGCGTCCACTCAATCTTTATGGACAGTCCAAACAGGATTTTGACCTGTTCGCACTCAATAACGGCTGGCTCGATCAGATTGCCGGATTAAAGTATTTTAATGTTTTCGGACCATATGAGGATCATAAAGGTGAGATGCGTTCGCTTGTGCAAAAAGCCTATCATCAAGTGCTTGCAACCGGGGAGCTGGCGCTGTTTAGGTCACACCGTCCTGAATATCGCGACGGCGAACAGGTGCGCGATTTTATTTACGTCAAGGACGCGGTAGCGGTGACGCTCTTTCTGCTGGATCATCCCGACCGCAACGGACTGTTCAACTGCGGCACCGGCCGCGCGCATTCGTGGATTGAGCTGGCTAATGCCGTCTTCGCCGCGCTGGACCGTCCGCCGTCAATCAGGTTTATTGATATGCCGGAAAGCATCCGCGATAAATACCAGTATCATACCGAAGCTAAAATAGAGAAACTGCGCGCGGCCGGTTATGACCGCGCATTCACCCCGTTGCATGACGCGGTCAGCGACTATGTGCGTAATTTTCTCGCCGCAACAGACAATCACAAACCATCGAACTGGATCACATATGAGTAAAAACCTTTTGATCTCACGTTGTTTAATTTGTTTGATGCTTTTTGCCGCCGGATTGGCCACCGGTTGTGCTGACCGGGAAACCGGGCCTGCGGAGGCGCCGCCCGAACGCAGCACAGAGACCGCCGGAGCACAGGCTTTGCTGCGGACGATGGCGGATGAGCTGCATGCAGCAACCAACCGCGTCGCGGAACTTGAAGCGGAACTGGCGCAAAGCATTGAGCGGGAGACGGGGTTGCAGAACGAATTGCGCCGCCGACTCGAGGAAGCACGTATTTTCCGGTTTGATGCCGTAAGGGACAATCCTGAAATGCGCGACCTGCTTGAACAGAACGAAAGCCTGCAAATACAGCTTGAGGCATATCGTGCCGATAACCGCAGGCAGGAACGCGAGATTGAGCGCTTGAAGGTCTTGCAAGAGCAACTCAATGAAGCCCGCGGCCGCATCCGGACTCTCGAACGTGATTTGCGGCAGGCCCGCCGCGAGTAGAGACGGTCCTGCTGAACTCAGTACAAATCAAACTTCCCCAGCACACCTTCAAGTCCGCCGTTATTCAGTTCTTTTTTCCAGGCGGGTTTCAGTCCAACCTTTTTCAACAACTTGCTGTCACCTACATAGACAAACGCAGTACAGCCGGTACAGCGCTGCTTCAGAAAATCACCGAATTCCTTCAACAGCCCCTCCGCCTCGTCACGTTCACCCAGCCTGACCCCGTAAGGCGGATTTACCATAATCACCGTGTTCGACAATTTTTCCATCTGCCGGAAATCACGGCAGCTTAAGTTAACCTCACGCAAGTCGGCTGCCCCTGTACCGCTGGCGGTCAACAGTTCGGCCAGATTCCGGCGTGCAGCACGCAAGGCATCACGCTGTATATCCCCGCCGGACAGCAGCCCCGCCGCTAACGGACGGATTGCTTCATCCGCTGCGGACTTTACCGCCAGCCAGTCTTTTTCAGAATAGTCCGGCAGACACCGGAAGCCCCATTTGTCTCGCAGAAAGCCAGCCGGAATCCGGCAGTAATGCATGACCGCCTCGCCCAGCAGGGTACCCGAACCGCACATCGGATCCATCAGCGGTTTTGTGCCGTCCCAACCAGAAAGACGGATAATTGCCGCGGCCAGGGTTTCCTGCAACGGGGCGGCAACTGAAGCCAGCCGGTAGCCGCGTTTGTGCAGCGATCCGCCGGAAACATCCACACTGATCGTCGCGCGGTTATTGCGCACAAACAGATGCAGACCCAGATCAGGATTGCGTGTATCCACATTCGGGCGGCGGCCGCATTTTTCGCGGAAATAATCACAAACCGCATCTTTCACCGTCAACGCCGCAAATTGCGAATGTTTTAAAGAAGGGGTCGCGGAAACCGCCGCCTGCACGGCAAAGGTGTCGGTCACCGCCATTAGCTGCTGCCAGTCGAGACGGACCGCGGTGCGGTGCAGATATTTGGCGCTGTGGCAGTCAAATGTAATTAGCGGAGCAAGCACACGAGCCGGCAGGCGCGCCTGATAATTTATCCGGTATAGCGTAGGCTGATCGGCCTTAAAATACATTCCGCGAAAGGCGTTATGAATTTCTTTGGCACCGAGTTCGCGCAGTTCGTCCGCGGCCGGCTCATCAAACCCGCCCGCCACCTGCGCAAAATAAGTCTGCTGTTGTTGATATTGGAACATAGGGAGATGTTATAGCAAAGTTACAAGGGTTACAAGGTTACAAGGTTGCAAGGTTACAAGGTTGCAAGGGTTACAGGGGTTACCCTACTTCGCTCTTCGAGCTTCGCAGGGCAGGCAAGGTCAGCAAGCATGTCGCGGCGTAGCGCAGCGAAGACGGAAGTCGGCAAAGCCGCGCTTGCGGGAGGAACCGGACGGCAAGGTCGCCGTCCCTCCCGAGTCTGCGGTCTGTGGTCTACAGTCTGCAGTCTTCCCTTACCCCCTCACGGGATCAGCGGCGTGCGCGACAGCATAATCAGAATGGTCAGGGTGACAGGACAAGCAGCCCTGGTACACAAGCAAAATGGTTGTCATAGGAAATAAGCCGCGCGCCGCTCTCCATTGCCGCCGCCGCAATCCATATATCATTGGTAGGAATCGGGGTTCCTGCCCGCGATAATTGACAGACCAGCACTCCATATCGTTCAGCGACACAATCATCTATGTCGTGGCGTTCGACACCGGGCTGACTCAGAAACACAGCCAACTGCTCACAATTAGCCTGCCGACGGCTTCCAAGCTCAAATCCGGCATGTAATTCCCCAAGAACAGTGGCCGGCACGAGAATCTGGTCTACCGATTCCAGCAGCTCTTTCAGCGGGGCATATCCCAGCATCAAACGACTATACGCATTCGTGTCGAGGCATACCTTCATGACTTCCATACCTCGGCATCGATTTTCTCAAACATGGCGGTATGGCGCTCGAACTCGCGATACTCAGCTTCCTGCCATGTCCCCGCCAGCATTGATAAATCACGTTTCTTTCCCTTGGACTCCTTGACCCCCAATGCCTCCTCAAGCAACTCAATAGTCGTCCGGTTTATGCTGCGTCCAGTGCGACGGGACCTGGCTCGCAGCTTCTTCTCAACGGCATCCGGTATTTTTCTCAAAGTCATTTGCGCAATCATAGTCAACTCCTTTTGATTTCATATACGACATCACTATGCTGTCACATATGACATCATTTGTCAACGGTTCGATCGGTTGGACTTGTCCACAAAGTTTTGCCTTGATCATGCTCGCTGACCTTGTTTGCCCTGCGTAGCCTTTGGCGAAGCATGGGGTCGGCGAGCAGGGCAATTCAGGCAAATTACCACAAGATCAATGGACATCCCCCGTTCGACGAGCTTGCTCGGCGAGCGGAACAATTCAGCCAAACGGGTGCCTACAGCAATAGACAAGCGCCCATATTGAGCAAAAGGTGCGCTTTGCCAAAACCTTGCTCTACCCGGGCTCAAAGACGGCTTGGCAGGAGCGGCTCGACTGAGCTCGCCGAAGTCCTCGCCCTACCGTAAAACAGAATTATCTTGTCCGCCGAGCAAGCTCAGCGGACGCGATGAAAACGCCCACGATAAACCGCATAACCCGTGGCTAGGGTTTTGCGTTTGGGGTCGGACGCGCAGCGGCCCGGAAAAACGGCTGGCAAGTTTGGGATGGCCGCAAGGAGCCAAGGGTGCCGCTATACTAAAGTATGCGGCATCTGAAGGCGACACAGCGGACGCCCAAAATCGACAGCCGTTTTTACGCCCCAAACGCAAAACATTCACATACCACATAAGCAAAAGGGAACCACCGCCTTTCTAACCTGAATTATTCATGAGGAAAGGTTTTAACCACCCGTTCACTGCGTTCACTGGAGTACACTGAGA
>PXDI01000015.1 GCA_003565095.1 PVC group bacterium
ACAATCAAATAATGGCGCCTTCTTGCAAACACCATATGTTATGCTGCCCGCAATATCTGTTGGTCCATCCCCAGAACTGATAACCGTAAAATCTATAGAAAAAATAAGTCCACACTTTTGAAATAGAATCCTTTTTGGCAACCCGTTAATTACAAAAAGATTAACTTGTTCGTGATATGCACAATATCTTTCAACATTTTCTGTAATAAGCCCGTCCTCTTTAAATGTGTCAAATTTTTGATGAATAGCTTTTAAAATAACTACTATCTCATTCATTCCATTTTCAATTATTTCTAATTTATCATGAGCCAGTCTGCTTTTACGTGTCAAATTATGTCTGTCTGCCATTGTATTCTCTCCTTTCATGCACTAAGTGCATTATTATAAATGACCGTTATAATGCTTATTTTATCACTACCATCCCCTCTGAAACCTCTCCAGGATGTTCTCCTGGTTCAAAATTTCTTCAGCAGCGTCCCAGTCGTCTGTCAGATACTCCCTGGTCTGTTTAAGTTCAAAGGGATTTTCCTGCTTATCCTGGATAAGCCTGAGAAGAGCCCGGTCATCCTTTTCCTGGTTCCTCAAGCATCCTTTGCACCCATTCATCAACTATACGGGTATGGTTCCGAAAATGTCTGTTATCTGCTGAATTCTTCAAGAGAGAGTCATAAAAAGCCTGTATTCGACACCCTGATCGTAGCGCATATTGTAAAAACACAATGGTTGCCTGTCTTCAATTTTCTGGCTCTAGATTGCTGACAGAACCTACAAAAAATCATCAAATAATTCATTCTTGCTTTGTTGTTTGGTTTCCTCAACCTTGGCCTGTATGTTTTTCTGAGAGTTTATCAAATCAATCATGGGGGCATTTACTTCAATTGTAACACACCCTATTTTCTCTAATTGTTTGAGAACACTGCCGAAGACAAAAGGCTGGTTGATTACAGAGCTCATAAAAACCCAGGATGTTGCCCTTGTTATGCCGACAAAGATTAATCTGCGTAAAGTATCTTCAGTCTGATTAAAAAAAGCGTTATCCTGTAGTCTTGGAAGAAAAACAGTATCAAAAGTAAGACCCTTGGCACTGTGATAAGGCATAAGCTTGGGTCTTGCACTTGAAAAGTCATGTGCAATGTATTTGGCATCATTATTTCTGGCCGGTACTTCCACTTCAATTCCCATATCTGCAAAAGCACTGGCATATCCAAATACCTGCCTTTTCTGTGGAAAGAGTATGGCAATCCGTTCACCTTTGGCCAGTCTTGTTTTCAAAGCTTGAGCAATGCGCTTTTTTTCATCTTCCACATTCTGGGCTTTGTACAAAAGAGGGGTTTCTCGTGCAGCATGTGCTACACTTGTCTGGCGAATAAAAAGTTCTCTCTCTTTTGGATCAGCGATAAATTCGGCAGCAACATCAACTATATATGGAGAACAGCGATAAACTGATAAAAGAGAAAAATTTCTTTTGTTTATGTTGAAACTTTTCAAAATAGTCAGCTCTTCCGAACCATGTGAATAGAGCTGTTGTTTGTGGTCAAAGAAAAGAGTTGCGTGTCTGCTTATGAGTTGCAATATGCCCAAGGATATATCTTCAAGATCTTGACCCTCATCAACCATGATAAAATCCAATATACCTTGATATTTGGGGTTATCCAGGATAAATGAATGCACATCCTGCCTTATCCTTGCATAATCAGTCCCTCTATTCACGCTGCTTCTTGGTACTGTTCGGCTGATATTGTCTCTATAAAAATGATAACACCATGCATCTACCGTGGAGACACAATCTTCCGGCAATTCGAGATAATCCAGGGCAGATTTGATATAATTTTTTAATGCGCGCGTAAAAACAAAGATGTGAAACTTATCAGACGAGACATTGTACTTATCAGCCAGATATCTTGCTCTGTGCAGAAGAACAATAGTTTTACCGGAACCTGGACCGCCCTGGACAACCTTATTGTCACGACATGATAGTTCTACAATTCTTAACTGATCATTAGTCAATTTTTCTCTGGGAACCAGCCATCCACTCATTTATTACTCCTTGCAATAGTTCCCTTCGTTTCAGGTAATTCACCAGTTAATGGAATCTTCCCGTTTGGATTTCTTATCTTTCTTTCATGCTCAATGGCGTTAAGCAATTCACTGTCTTTGGACATTCGCGCGCCTATGGCTATCCATGATAGATGAAAACTATCAGCAGCTGACACAGGGGGAAAAAGAGGCATGGCTGCATCCAGATCTCTTTGAGAGTTTTTCTGTTCACCCAGAGTTTCATAGTATGTAGCCCTGGCCACCATGTATGCAGGATCATCTCTTAGCTCCAAAGCCTCATTTACAAACTTGAGAGCTTCCTTTGTCTTGCCCTGGCGTTTTTTGGAAAGTGCAAGATTAAAAAGAGGTGCAGAGCTCCTCTTGTTTCTCGCAGCCTGCAGAAAAAATTTTTCTTCACGTTCATAATCTTTCAGGTCTCCACAGATTATGCCCATTTTGTTTAAATAATACGGATCATCACCACCCGCCCTCATAAGAAGCCGTTTATAAACATCTAAAGCTTTCTCACGATGGCCCAACTCCTCATAAAGACCTGCCAGTGCCCCCATCACTTCAGCTTGGCTCTCTTTTGAGACTTGGCGATTGCGCATCTTTTCTTCCAACTCGTCAATCTTGTCCCGCTTTGAGTCTGGAAAAACAATATTGGTCAACGGTTTTTCAAGGGTAAAAGAAAAAGGGTCTTCCTGCTCAAGCCCTTTCAACCAAAGTCTTAGATACAAAACCTGATTGGCATCCATTCTGTAATGAAGAATCAGTTCATTGCCTTTATTGGCCATGGCTGGAATTTTCCAGAGACCATAACCAAGGGTATTTTCCTGAGAATCAATAAGTTCAAGGCGCAGGTCCAGGCCTTCCAGAATATTTGTTCTGGGCAGGGTTAAGCTATGATTTTCAGCCCATTCTCCATTGGACGGATAAGGTAGTGGTGAGCCCATGGGGATCAGCTGAATACCCCCAGTAGAAGTACGGATTGAAATGTCGTCTCCTGACACTGGTTGAATTATTCCCCTCCCGAATAGTTCAAGCGTCAAAGCCTGATAGGCAGCCCCCTTGGATACAGAAGTTTGTGCATCATCAGCATCATCAAAAGAAAGCACCTCTGCTTTGGAAAGATAATCGCCAAGTTCTTCCTGCAGTTGCGGAATAAGGGTACTGCCACCAACCAACAGACAATAGTTAACATCACCCGCTTTAAGGCCAGCTCTGTCCAAAGAATCTTCAATGGGCAGAAATATTGAGCAGGTCATTCTGTATTCAGATTCTTGAGGAAATAACAAGTCTTTCTCAAAAAAAGGCTTTAAAATTTCATCAAATCGGACCGCACTCAATACAGGACTGGAAAGGCTCAATTGCCTGCCGTCTTTAAGCGTACAATAGTGAATGCCCGGCATTGTTTTTGTCAGGTCTTTTCTTTTTTCCGGCGTATATCGGTTAAACTGTTTCAAATTGGATATTTCACGACATATTCCAATCTTCAAGGATTCTGCCACGGAAAGTAGGGCAGGACCAACAAGGTTCTTTTTATCTGAATAATCCAGGTCATTGAGCTGGATATTATTTTGCTCACAAAGCTGGGGAAGCAGCACTTCGTGGACTATTGCCAGGTCAATGTCGCCGCCACCAAGCCTGTGATAGCGGGATACAGAGAGGGGCGCTACCTGCAGTGATGTCCTGGGGCCTGGAAGATTCAGCCGAAATATGGCTATATCGCAAGTTCCGCCTCCAAAATCAAAAACCATGAGGGTTTTGGTTTCACCTGCCTTGCCCAGAGACTGAACTCCGTCTCGTGACAGGTAGTCAAGAAAAGCGGCAATCGGTTCATCAAGGAGTTCTCCGTCAGACACCTCTATTCCTGCTTCGATGCATGCATCCAGAGTATCCCGCCGTTGAGC
This sequence comes from PVC group bacterium, assembly GCA_003565095.1. Classification (GTDB taxonomy): domain Bacteria; phylum Verrucomicrobiota; class Kiritimatiellia; order UBA8416; family PXDI01; genus PXDI01. Next base: position 3,951 of record PXDI01000015.1, read on the forward strand.
AACCCCAAATGAAGCAGGCACTGTAACTACTGTTCTGGACACGGGAATATCTGAACACTTGTCACCCTCCTGCTTCATAAATTTCAGCAGATGGGCACTGATATCTTTGGCCGAATTGAATCCCTGGGGGGCTTTGTGAAAAGTCCGACTCAGGCCCATGTAGTTTTTGCAGTCCCAGAAGATGTTCTTCAGGTACTCCAGACTGGATTCTGCATCTGCTAGATTACCTCTCAGTCTTTTTGGACCTTCTCCAATAAAAATCCTGCCTTGATAAATAGCCACAAATGAAGGAATCATTATATGCGTATAAAGGCCATCCAGGGTTTCCTGGTCTATTTCCAGGCAGCTAACAACAGGGGGTTCTTTCTGGTCAGGATGGTATATGATTTCTGAAACAGTTGAATTGGTGGTACCAAGGTCAATGCCCAACACCCTTATTTCTTTCTTCGGGCTGCTGGGTGAATTCACCATGTATTGAAGGATGCTTTTGGTCATGTTCAGGGTCTCCATTTGTAGCCGCCTATAAAACACTACCTGAATGAACTCACTTAATCGAGTGAAGCCTTTTGCTAAGGAGGTACCTTATGAGATTTTGGCCATCTACCTGGACCTGATCAGGCAGACTTCTATTTCGTCACACATGGACATGATCCGTTCCCTCTTGTACAATGCGATATGTGGTTTGGGGAAAAAGTCTCAAAGATATTAACGCGGGCTGTGCCCGCAACCCAGTGTAAGAAACGCAGCCATGGCTGGGACAGTCAGGCACTCACTTAAGCTGTTTTGTTCCGGGTTCACTGCAATTATGTCCTGCTGAAGTGAGTGCCGGACAGTCCCAATGCCCAGCGAACTGTCACAAAACACTTCCACACATTTTCTTGTTTTTTATGACAGGGTTACAGGTGTAAGTTACTAATCAAACAGTCATTCTTTGGGATGGTCATCATGAGTTACAGCCAGCATCTTGCTCAAATATTTGATCAAGATGGTTATTTCCGGTAACAGCCAGTACTTTTTTACGGATAGCCTCATTACCGACATCAAGTCTGAAATAACGTTCTTTACCGTCAGAACCTCTTTTTTTGCGGATCAATTGAATCCTATTGAAAAGGTCCCAGTGCTTTTCGGCAAATTCGGCAAGCCCTCTGGCTTTGTCTGCATTATCCTTCCGGCTGGGATCATGTGGTTCAAGAATGTCAAAGATGTAACCTTTGGAATCTTTCCTGACCACCACAAGGTCAGGAAACATGGGTTTTATATCTCCCGGAACACGATAAGGAATTTCCAGAGACCAAGGTTGTCTGTCCAAATTTCTAAGCCAGCCAACAACATGATCATCAGCAAGTTCTTCTTCCAATACGCCCTTTTCCCATGTTCCCAGCTCTGCACGGAAATTTCCGTCTTTCTCCACAAAAAGATGCATATCAAACTGCTGGGCATTTGAAGGTCGCCGAAAGCTAATGCTCTCCGGCAATGACCATGGTATATCCTGAGGCTGGCTGGTTGCAAGGCGCAGCCTTTCATAGTGCTTGCGACGTGGTTCTTTGAGTGCTGCAATATCACGCTTATTTTTTGAGTACAGAGTGTCAAATTCTTTGGCAGTTAGTTTTTCCAAGCTTTTCATACTGTCATGATCCTGGGCTAAAACAATCACTTCCACTTTTACAGTATCAGAATTCCGGTCTTTCTGTGCTCGCCAGTATTCTTTATGAAGCCCATTACCCAGCAACCCGCCTGACTTTTTAAAAAGGCTGTCAATGTCAGCTGTTACTGCATCTGTCACATATGTCGCTTGTTCTTCAGTCCAGTTAGAACCATGTCCTACCGCAATAGTATTAATGTCTATGCCGGTAATTTGTTGGATTTTTTCTTGAAAAACAGATGCTTTTTTTAGTCGTTCAACTTCTACACCCATTTGTTGAACGATCTTATTTTTTACAGATTCATAAGCATCCATATCAATCATATCAAAGGTAAGTCCTCGTCCCAGCTTCATTAGTCTGCGCAGCGAGCTTTGCTTTCGAACAGCATTGACCCTGTAAGTAATGAGATGACTCATGGCTTCAAACAAACCTTCACAACCTGGACGCCTATACAGAGTGACCATATCCCGAACGGTTCCAATTTCTGAAGGAGGAACATCCTCA
>PXDI01000337.1 GCA_003565095.1 PVC group bacterium
CAATCAGCGCAATGAAGATAATCAGCCGTTCTTCGCTGTCCTGAGTGTCCAGCCGCCGCATATACCCTATACAGCGCCCTCAGAGTTTGCCGCACGCCACCGGGTGGCGGATGTGAAACTGCGCCCCAACGTGCCGGATATCCCGCATATTACTGAAAGGGCAAAACGCGATCTCGCCGGCTATTATGCAATGATCGAGAATATTGACTGGAATGTCGGAAGAATTATCAATGAATTGCACAAAACCGGACAAATCGATAATACCCATATTCTGTTTTTTTCAGATCACGGTGATATGCACGGTTCACATGGCCGCTGGCAGAAATCAACCCCGTGGGAAGAATCAATACGCATCCCCTTCATCATGTCCGGCATGCGTCCACACACCGCCCATACCGGGATGATGCGTACAAACGCTCCGCTAAACCATGTCGATATCGCCCCCACATCACTCGGCTTGTGCGGTATTCCGGTTCCGAACTGGATGATGGGCTTCGATTACTCCGCCTACCGCAATCCCAATGCCGTGGAACGGAACAAGCTGCTCGAAAATGAACCTGACTCCGCCTACCTGCAGCATTGTGTCAGAAAAATGCATCCGGGATGCTTTGACCGCACATGGCGCGGACTGGTTACAAAGGATGGCTGGAAATACATCGTCAGCGACAGTTTCCCTTATCTGATGTTCAACCTGAATGACGATCCTTATGAGTTGAACAATCTGGCGCAAGATGCCGCATACGCAGTAAAGCGCAAAGAATTGCAGGAACGTCTTGCTAAATGGATTAATGATCTGAACGACCCTTACCCGCTTCCTGAATTATGAACATCGCAAAAGGCTACTCTGTAACAATATAGGAAAACCGCAATGCTTGAACTTTCATTGAACGGAAAATGGACGGCCGCGACAGCAGGCTCTGCAAATCACATCAAAACCTCCGCCACAGTGCCGGGGTGTATTCACAGCGACCTGCTCGCCGCAAAAATCATCCCCGATCCCTTTATCCGTGACCAGGAAAAAGAACAATTCTTTGTAGCAGAAACGGACTGGTGCTACGAACGGGAATTCACGGTTACACAGGAATTGCTCAATCATGAGAAAGTCATCCTGCAATGTGACGGACTTGACACACTGGCTGAGATCAAAGTAAACGGCCGGCGCGCCGGACAGTCCGATAACATGCACCGGCGCTGGGAGTACGATGTCAAAAGCTTCTTGCACTCCGGGAAAAACAAAATCACTATTCATTTTTCCGCCCCGCTGCCCTATTTACGAAAAAAAAGCAGGATACGGCAGATGTATGCCTGGGGTGTCGGGTTAAACCGGCGAGAAGGCGGCGGCTGGTTGCGCAAACAGGCCTGTAACTTTGGCTGGGACTGGGGGGTTGCAACGACAACCTGCGGCATCTGGCGTAATATTCAGTTGACCGCATTCAGTACCGGACGGATTGAAGACGTCCACATCCGGCAAACCCACTCCCGGGGGAAAGTGCTTTTAGATATTGCAACGGCCGCCGAACGGAATACCGGCAGCAAGCTCTATCTTGCGGTACATGCATCTTTCAATGGCAAAACCATCACCGAATGCGCCAAGGCGTTTACGGGCAAATCAGCACGCAGCAGGATAACTATCGACCAACCGCAACTGTGGTGGCCAAACGGCTTGGGCGGTCAACCGCTATATGAAGTAACCGTTGACCTGCTCGATTCCGACGGTAATCTTCTCGATACAACAGCAAAACGGATTGGTCTGCGTACATTGCGGCTGGAACGCAAACCCGACCGCTGGGGCGAATCGTTCCATTTTGTGTGTAACGGAAAACCCTTCTTTGCCAAAGGCGCCAACTGGATTCCCGGCGACGCCATCGTCTCACGCATGGATTATGACGACTATGCCCGCCTGCTTGATGCCGTTGCTGATACCCATATGAATATGTTGCGCGTCTGGGGCGGCGGCATTTATGAAGATGAAGTCTTCTATAATCTTTGTGATGAACTGGGCATTTGCGTCTGGCAGGATTTCATGTTTGCCTGTTCAACATATCCGGCTTTTGACAAAAGCTTTATGGATAATGTTGCAATGGAAGTACGCGATAACGTGCGCCGGCTGCGTCATCATCCGTGCATTGCGCTCTGGTGCGGAAACAACGAACTTGAACAGGGGCTGGTAGCGGACGAATGGACCGCAACGACCATGAGTTGGAAAGACTATGGCAGTCTTTTTGATAATCTTATTCCCGGAATAGTCAAGAAGACCGATCCGCAGCGTGATTACTGGCCGTGCTCTCCGCACACCCCCGGCAATAACCGCACCGAGTGGAATGATCCAACCTGCGGTGATGCACACCTTTGGAATCCGTGGTTTTCAAATACACCGTTCGAGTGGTATCGCACATGTCAGCACCGTTTCAACAGTGAATTCGGTTTTCAAAGTTTCCCGGAACCCAAGACAGTTGCAGCGTATACCCTGCCCCATGAAAGAAACATCACTCATCCGATTATGGAATGGCATCAGCGTTCCGGCCCCGGCAACAAACGCATTGTAACGGTTATGACCGAATGGTTCCGTATGCCGGATCATTTTGACAACTATCTGTGGCTCTCACAAATCCAACAAGGCATGGCAATCAGTTACGCCGTTGAGCATTGGCGGCGCAGCATGCCGCGCGGAATGGGAACCCTCTATTGGCAATTGAACGACAACTGGCCTGTTGCAAGCTGGTCGTCAATTGACTACTACGGGCGTTGGAAAGCGCTGCATTATATGGCAGGACGCTTCTTTGCCCCGGTCATGGTTTCCGGCATAGAGAACGCCCAACGCGGCACCGTTGAAGTGCACCTGACAAATGACCGCCTGAAACCGGTCAAAGGCCGTATCACCTGGCAGGTGACAACCGCGCGCGGGGAAACGGTAGTTAACGGAGCAGAAGCAGCCCGGGTCAAAGCAACTGCAAGTAAAAAAGCATTCACACTCGATCTGAAGGAACCCATGCAGAAACTCGGTGCCGCCGACATGCTTGTATGGCTGCGTTTTGAAGAAAACGGCGAAACACTCAGTTCTGCCATGATCACTTTTGTGAAACCAAAGCAGATTGAACTGGTTGACCCATGCATTAAAAGCACCGTCAAACAAATCGACGCAACAAGCTTTATCGTAACAATGAAAACCGCCGCACCGGCTTTATGGGCCTGGATTACGCTCAGCCGGAACGACTGCCGCTGTTCCGATAATTTTATACACCTCTGCCCGGGGGAGCCTCGAATAATTGAAGTGGCAACAAACAAGCCAATGACTCTGCCGCAGTTCAAGCAACAGCTCAGAATCTGCAGTCTGTTTAATACTTATGCCTGATGTTGCTGTTGAAGAAGTAACGGCAGCATACGATTAACCGAGCGTTCTATTACGCCCCGGTTGCTCAACACCGTCTGGCGGGCAGCGCATCCCAGACGGGCCCGCTCCGTGTCATCACTCAATAGCTTGCGTGTCGCCTGGGTCAGCTCCTCTACAGAATGCACCTGCACAAATGCACCCGCTTCCATAAACTGCTCAGCCAGAACCGGAAAGTTCTCAAGATGAGGCCCCACCAGCACCGCCTTTCCCAGTGCGGCCGGTTCCAGAAAATTCTGGCCGCCACGGTTGGTAAGGCTCTTTCCAACAAATACCACTGCCGCCGCTGCGTAAAATCCGTTCAATTCACCGGTTGAATCAACCACCAGCACTTCCGCTTTCACACCCGCTGACCCGTTGCCGGAATCTTCATCCAGCCGGCTGCGCATTACATAATTCAACCCCGATGCTTTCAAAAGCGCCTCGATCTCATTACGGCGCTCCATATGCCGCGGAACCAGCACTAGCCGCATATCATTGAAATCCGTGCGCAGTTTCTTGAAAACATCAATCAACGCAGCCTCTTCGCCCGCCCAGGTGGAACCGCCAACCAGTAAACGGCATCCCGCATCAATGCCCGAACGCTCAAGTAAACACTTCACATGTGCCTGCACTTCAGGCTGCGCTTCAATCTCAACCACATCATATTTGGCACTGCCCGGCACCTCAATGCGCGAAGGATCACAGCCTAATTCTGTATACCACTCTTTTTCCCGCCGCGATTGAACAAGCAGCAGGTCAATCCGGCGGAACACCGGTCGCAGCAATCCGCGCAACTTGCGATAACCGCGGTAAGATGATTTGGAAAGCCGTCCGTTACAAACAACTACCGGAATACCTGCATCCCTGGCCGCGCGAATCATATTAGGCCAGATTTCCCCCTCAACCAGAATAAGCGCCCGCGGCCGCAGATTGTTTAACGCACGCTTTACCGCAAACGGGAAATCCGTCGGGTAGTAAACCAAGACATCACTCTGATCCATCGTTTTTTGCGCAACGGCATGACCGGTCGATGTCGTCGTTGAAAATACAAAGCACATTTCAGGCAGTTTTTTGCGTAATTGCCGCGCAAACTGAAGTGCCACATGCATTTCACCAACACTTACTGCGTGAATCCAGATCGGCGGCTGCGCTTTGCAGCGGTTAATAACCGCCGGATCGTACACCCCGAAACGCTGCATAAAACCGTCACGGTAGCCCCCCCGCCGCCACATACGCAGTAAATAGCGCGGCAGCAGAAGAATCAGGACTGCAACAAAAATCACATTATACAGCAATTGAATCAAACTATCACTGACGCTTTCAGATAACCTGCTAAGCTCTCGGGTGCGCATCCTCATAAACCTTCTTTAGTCGTTCAACACTTACATGCGTATATATCTGCGTAGTGGACAGACTGGCATGTCCCAGCAATTCCTGAACACTGCGTAAATCAGCTCCGGCATCCAATAAATGCGTGGCAAATGAATGCCGCAGACTATGCGGCGAGAAACCGGAATCCAGACCGGCCGCCGCCAGCCATTGCTTAAGCATACGCTCTACCGAGCGGCTGCTGATTCTCCCGCCCTTGAGATTTCTGAATACGGGCCTGGCCGCATCACCGGCCTGCCAAAGCAGATCAGCCAGGCCTGTGCAACGCCGCAGCATTTTTACGGCCGGAGAACCCAGCGGCGCCAGGCGCTCCTTTTTGCCCTTGCCGCGCAGTTTGATACACCCCGCAACCAGATCAACATCCCGCACACTAAGCTGTACCGCCTCACTGACTCTGGCCCCGCTGCTGTATAGCACTTCAAGGATTGCACTGTCACGCACAGCCGCATATTCCTCAATAGGCCCGGGCGGCCGTGAAGCATGCTTTATCTTGTCCAGCGGTGCTTCTATCAAACGGGAAACCTCGTCTATCGACAATATTCGCGGCAAATCGCGTGCCCGTCGCGGTGACCGCAGGCCCGAAAATGGATTCTGCGTGACTCGGTCCTCACGCTCCAGAAAACGGTAAAAACCGCGTAAAGCCGAAAGCTTGCGCCCGGTCGAAGCCGCATCCAGACCGGTCTTGCTGCAAGCCGCAATAAAACGGCGCGCCTGATAGCGGTCCACAGTTTCCCACGGATACGGCGGCAACCGGTTATCCCCCCAAACAAAAAAGATAAACTGCCCAAGATCAAGCAGATAACCGCTGACCGTATGCACGGAATGATTGCGCTCATGCTCCATATAGCGCACATAGCGCGCTATACAGGAATCTTTCTCAAATTGGCACTCAACAGCCATTACGCCTTTTTCTTTGACCGTCGCCGGGCCGGTGGCCGGGATTTCTTCAGCTCCAGTTCATCGGCCAGTCGCTCATAGTCGGGAATCTGCTTTGAATAACGCACCACCATTCGCCGCAAAGCCCCGTTCTGACGCGGTGTCAAATATCCGCGTGAATCCTGCTGCGACTTCAATGAAGCATAAAACTCCTTGTCGTCAAAGGTGCGCTTACCGCGCTGTACCGCCGGTTTCCATTCTTTGACCGCAGCTAATGCCGTAAGCATGCGCTCAGAATCCTTGCCGTCGCTGTGCTCCGGTTCCTTGAGTTGCAAGGTTTCACGCAAATTATCAAAATCAGGAATACTGCCCTTGAACCGGAAGAGAATACTGTCCAGCGCCGCAAGCTGCGCATCAGTC
>PXDI01000058.1 GCA_003565095.1 PVC group bacterium
AAGTTTCTTCCATTTATAGGTGGATTCCCAGGCGCTGTAGCTCTCGACGGGGAGGGGATGCGTCGGCGAACCCAGCCCGAGCAGATAGACGATCAGCGCTTCGTCGTAACCGTGCCAGCGATGACGCAGAAAACCTTTCTCGGGTGTCCATCCGTGACTCACGGCCGCCGCGCCGTTGAGCATCCATTGCCAATCCGCTTTGCGATATAACGTATCGGCTAGTTCTCGAATTTCGGCTTCCTCCGCCGTCTGCCGCCGGAAGTAAGCGGCGGCTGCCAGCATGCCGGCGAGCAGAAACGCGCTGTCCACGCTCGACAGTTCCGATTGGTGAGCCCGCCGTCCGCTCGTCATGTCGAGGAAGTGATAATAGAAACCTTTGTATCCGGTAGCATCGGGGTCGGTACCGTGCGGGGCGCGGTCAAAGAACCGGAGCGTCGCCAGGGTCCGTTGCGCCGCGTTTTCGCGTGTCAGGAACCCGCGTTCGACGCCGACCGGATACGCCGTTAGCGCCAGCCCGACAGCGGCGATGCTCGCCGGCCATCCTTCAAGCGATTTGTCACGCACCAGTCCGTTGGCGGGATTGCTCTGGTGGATGAAATAGCGGAACGCATCTTGTTGCAGCTTGTCCAGCATGACTCTCTCTAAATGACTGACGACCTTTGCGCCAGGTTATCCATCAGCTTGTCGAGGCTGATTCCGGTTTCCGGTAATTGCTTCAAGATCCGCGCCGCGGCGGATGTAGTCCAGCCAGATGGACTGCCCGAGTGCTTCCAGTTGTCTCAAAGGATTATTTTTCATGTTGGGCTACCTGATTTTACGATATCACAATCACAAACAGCATGCCGCACCCCCCGGTTTTATTCTATGGGGTGTATCCCTACCGGACGGAAGACTGCAGACTGAAGACTGCAGACTGCAGACTGCAGACGGCAGACTGCAGACCGCAGACCGCAGACCGCAGACCGCAGACTGCAGACTGAGTGCGTGTACAAGTAAGGGAAAGCGGGAAGGAGATGGGATGGGGAATATAATCCGCAGATTACGCGGATTTACGCAGATGGTGAGAGCGGTCGCCACACATTGCCAGGCGCTTGACGCTGATGGCCTTTAACTGGGCGCTTGGGTTGATTAGGATAGTCTCTACTCGTTATCCGTTCAGTAAAGCGTGTCGTGCGAACCAACATTGACCGGTACGATTGTGGCGTCCGAGATCAGGAACTCAATGGTAATACGGTACGAACGGTTGATTGAAACGGAATGGACGTCTTGCAGATGACCGGAAAGCTTGTGCAGGCGCAGTGACGGATGCAACGGGTTGAGCTCCAGTAATTGCAGCGTCTTTTCGTACTGCCGCTGAATTTCAGGATGCTTACGGAGGAATCGAATCGCTCGTCTGGTATAGCTTTCGGTAAAGACTACCCTATACATGTGCGCGAATCCGCTTCAGATGCCCGGCGACGGAATCATCCGCAATGCGCCCGGCGGCATAGTCGGCCCGGGTCTCATGCAGGGCGTGATCCAGTTCGGCTTCGCACAGTCTGGCGTAACGGTCGGCTTTCATCACGACATACCGGCACTGACCCCGCACCGTGATCATAACCTCATCGTCATCAGTCAAAGCCGGGGAGAAGGCGGATACACCACGGCGTTTCAGTTCTCCTGCGGATATAGCACTCATTATCGTACTCCTTAATGTGCTGTATAGAGTACGCAATGACAACCCGGATGTCAACCTATACCGCAAAAGCTTCCCGTAATTTTAATATTGCAAATGACCGAATAAATATAATACAAATAGCCGAATGAAAACCATACAAATCACCGAATAACTCGCGCGTAACGGAGGGCTATCATGACCTATCATCCAAGAATTGCAGATGCGGTACTTATTAAGGGACTTGAAAGTTCAGGCGCAGTTTTGATTGAGGGCACCAAAGCCTGCGGAAAAACCGAGACTGCAACACGGATGGCCAAAAGCGTGTCACGATTTGACACGGATCCTGACGTGGCGATCAAAATGGATATTGACCCAACCCTTATTCTTAAGGGCTCAACACCGCGCCTACTGGATGAATGGCAGCTCTTTCCCCGGATCTGGGACTTCACCCGGCGAGAAGTGGACACCAGAAAACAAAAGGGACAGTTCATTCTCACGGGTTCTGCCACATCTGATGATAAGGCGCGCCGCCATTCCGGAGCTGGCCGTTTTTCCGTGCTGAGAATGCGGCCTATGTCCTGGTTTGAACGCGGCTGGTCTTCAGGCGAGGTCTCGCTTCAGTCTCTTATAGCAACGGATGCGCCGCGTTCTGCAGATACCGAATTCTCTATCCCGGATCTCTGTGATCGAATCGCCCTCGGCGGCTGGCCGGGACTCATCGGGGAAAACGCCGATGCAGCCTTCGAGTTCACGAAAAACTATGTCAAGCTGATTGCCGAGGTAGATGTTGCCCGTGTCTCGGAGCGGCGCCGCAACGCGCCCAAGGTGCTGCGTTTTATCCATTCTCTGGCGCGCAACATCTCGACAGAAGCCTCCCTGCACGCGATTGCATCCGACGCCGCCGGCAGCGATGACACCTTGGATGACGACACGGCCCGTGCATATCTGCAGGCTCTGGAGCGACTGATGATCACCGAGAATCTGCCAGCCTGGAATCCGCACATCCGTTCTTCTGCGGCACTGCGCAAATCTCCGAAACGCCATTTCTGCGACCCTTCTCTCGCATTAGGGGCACTTGGAATCACCGCTCGAAAGCTGGCTTCCGACTTGCGTTTTCTGGGAATGCTCTTTGAATCTGCAGTCATTCGAGATCTGCGCATCTACGCCTGGGCAGCCGGAGGAAGCGTCTCGCACTATCGGGATGCTACCGGGCATGAAGTCGACGCGATCATCGAGTACCCCGATGGAAGATGGGGAGCGTTCGAGGTAAAGATGGGGATAGGTGCCGTCGAAGAGGCTTCGGCCAACCTGCTGGCACTTTCCGCAAAGATTGATACCAAAAGAACACAGCCACCAGCGGTTTTATGTGTCGTTACTGGGAACGGTTTTGCTCACCGGCGCAAGGATGGCGTCTGCATTGTGCCCCTGGCGACGCTTTGCCCATAATCAAGACGGGCGGTGTCATGCCCGGTTCACGACTTTCAGGCCGGGTATCTTATCGTAGTGCCGAGTGTTGTTAGTGACCACGGTATGGCTGTCTCTTAATACGGCCATGCTGCACCTTTATTTCATGCAAAGTGAATCAAATCTCATGCAGCTGCAAGGTTTTTCTTGCGAGAACGCCGGGAAGGCACCACGGATGGCGGAGCCGGACTACGGATGGGGAGTGGGTGCGGCGACGTGTAGAGGGTGGAACGTGACACCGGAATGGATAGCAAACGGAGGAGAATGAGAGATGTAGGTGTACGAGTAAGCGGGGAGGGAGCATTAGCTTATTCCGTACTCGTACACGTACTCTTACACTCGAATCTCCGGATTCAAGGGCGAATGGCGCTGGTTGAAGCGGGGATCGGTCGCCCGTAATCGGTCTGCGGTCTGCGGTCTGCGGTCTGCCGTCTGCAGTCATTCCCCGAAGTTATAAGAAGCCAGCCGTTCAGTCCTGCGGGGGAATCCCGGTAACTTCCGTGATGATGGCGTCGGCGATGCCTCTGGCCTTCAGGCGGCGGGCAACCTCCCGCATATCGATTTCTCCCGGGGAGGGCTGCGTGCCGGTGGCGGCCCCGTATGGCGCAGGCGTTTCGCGCACCTGACCGGCGTTGATCGTCTCAACGCGATGTTCGCCGAGATTGCGGGTCTGGCGTGAGAATTCCACGCCGATCAGGGTGATGGGGCGACCATCGTCCAGATACGGTTCGAAGTAGCGTTTCGCGTGGATCTGCGCCATGGCTTCATCGGCCGTGCCGTTGAGCTTGAATTCGAAGATGAAGATGGCGGCGGAGGTCCTGACCACGGCATCGATGCGCCCGATATTGGTGCTGACTTCCGCGTCGACACGGACCCCGATCAGGGTAAAAACGGTAAAGAAGATCGTCTGGTAGTATTTCTCGTTCTCGATGGTGATGGTGTTGGGAACCTTGGAAAAGAAGCCCTTCAGGGTGTCGAGCATGTCGGCGACACGGCCTTCCCGCAGCGCGGCGGTCAGCCGCTGAAGGCTCCCGGTGACTTCCTCCGGTGGCAGGTCTGTAAACCCATGAGCCAGGCAGCGACTGAAGGACATCTCGATCTCGCGGTTGGGATAACCCAGCTTGTACGTGACGGATCCCAGGGGGCCCTCCGCCCCCTTGATTGTCAGATAGCCCGTCTGCACCAGCAGGGGCAAGGCTGCCGGACTGCGGGGATCGTAGGAACCGAAGTCGGATTCATCCGCCACCAGTCCCGTCGGAGCGAGTGGATTCCTGCGCAGTAAGTCCACCAGGAAGGTCGGTGTGCCGGTCTCGAACCAATAATTCCTTATCTCTTGTGTGTCGAAGCATTTCATGACCGAAACGGGATTGTAAACGGTTGCCGCCAGCTTGTGGAAGCGGTAGCCATTGTACCATTCGCGTAGCACATCCAGCGTTTCAGCCCGTGTCCGCCCAATGGCACCGGCCAGCCGTTCGATGTAGTCCGGGAACGCGGTTTCCAGTTCCTCCTGCGTGTACCCCAGCAGGGTAGCGGTGCGTGGGTCCATCGTCAGGTCGGTCAGGTTGTTCAGGTCGGAAAAGATGGAGACCTTTGCAAACTTGCTCACGCCGGTGATCAAGGCAAAGCGCTGGGCGCTTTCCGTCGTTTTGATCACGGAATAGAACTGTTTGAGCACGGCCTGGATCGCCGTGGCCGTCGGCTGGCCGAGATGGCCGAGCAGGGGCTTGTCATACTCGTCCACTAGGATGACGATCTTGCCGTCGCGGGTGGCCAGGGTTTCGACCAGTTCCAGAAAACGGTCCGCGCTATCCTTGTGCTGGAGTGTAATGCCGAGGTCGGTTGCATTGCGGTCAAGGGTATATATCAGTTTTCGTTCCAGGTCTTCCGGTGATTGTGCTGCCGCCGCCCCCAGATCCAGGTGGATCACCGGGTGCGGTTGCCAGTCGTAATCGGTGGTAGCGAGGAAAAGCCCATCGAACAACTCGCGACGGCCCTGGAAGATGGCCTTGAGAGTGCTGACGAGCAGGGACTTACCGAAACGCCGTGGCCGGGCGAGAAAGAATTGTGCGCTGGCACTACGGATCAGCTCATGGATAGCGGCGGTCTTGTCGACATACAGGAAGTCGCCTTCGATCAGGTTGCTGAACGTGTACACACTGGTGGATATCGGTTTCATGAGAGTACTCTACAACAGGACAGACTTCCCCGGCAAGTGTCGAGTGGTGGCTTGCAGCAATTCTCATTTTGGCCGCTTCCTTTGCGGTCGGGGTGGACCCCGACTTCAAGGATGAATGGCGCTGGTTGAAGCGGGTCTATTAAGCGTAACCGGGTAATTGGGGGGACGAAGTGTAAGAGCGCCTTTGGCGCTCCGAACTCTTCACCGCCACCCTTACCCGGATACACTTACGCGATCTGCTTGAACGAACGGTTGCGGAATAGAGTGAAAACAGAGCGGAAACGGGGGGAGACCGCAGACGAATATCCAATCGGGTCACGTTTCACGTTCTACGTTCCACACTCCACTGCCTTCAGTCTGCGGTCTGCGGTCTGCAGTCTGCAGTCTGCAGTCTTCTGCGGTAGGGTTTCACCCCATGGAACAATAGCCGGCTCGTGGGCTAATCTTGTATTTAGCTTAACTGTGCCAACACGGGAGGAATGAGGCGTGATGAACAAGGAAAAGATTAGCGATTCTCTTTTGGATAGCGACCGCGCCCATCAAGAGGCGCTGCGCGCTTCAGAGATGCGCTATCGGCGGCTCTTCGAGTCGGCCAAAGACGGTATTCTGATTCTCGACGCGGAGACGGGGATGATCGAGGATGTAAATCCGTTTCTGGTTCAGTTACTGGGCATATCACGCGAGAAATTCATTGGCAAGGAGATCTGGGAGCTGGGATTCTTCAATGACATCGTCGCCAATCAGGACAG
>PXDI01000189.1 GCA_003565095.1 PVC group bacterium
CCAATGCTCCCGCAAGCGCCGGTTCTTCCGGCGGCCGGACAACGGACAATACGCACTTGACGCACGGCGGAACAGTAACACTCCGGTTTAAGGGCCAACCTTCCGGCATGCTGTGTGATTTTATGACCGTGACAATGGTGTTTGACCGTTCCGGCACTTTAGCCTCCGCCAAGGTCATCGCGCCGCCGAATCTTAACGTGCCGCACCATTTTGCACCGCACAAACTGATCTTGACCAAACAGCGGCTGCGAATAAAAACAGCGCTTGCCATCGCGGCTTCCGAGCCGTGGCGCAGCTATACCTTGGAGCTGCCGGACGCAACCGTTACAGGCACCCAGATTGCCGGTGATTTTACATTTTCATTTTATGAGCGGCATCGTCGGCTACCTGGAGACTTGCGCACGGTAACCGGAACGGTAAGCGGAACGATTTCCACTGATTTAGCAATTGACGCGCCGGCGGCGGAACGTCTGGCGCGGGATTGGCCTGATTGGCGCGGCCCGCTGTTTAATGGGTCCGCGCCGTTGGAAGCAGACGCCGCGCTGACCGATCCGTCGTCGGCACGCTTGGTCTGGACACAGGGCGGCGGGCTGCCTGCCGCACGCGCAACGGGAGTGCTGCCGGTGGTGCCGCGAGCGATCAGCGCCGTTTCCGGCGGCTACGCCGCACCGATTCTGCATCAGGGACGCCTGTATATGCACTATTATACGCCTTCCGGTATGGTCTTTGATCGGCGCATGACACAGGCGCATGTCGCGGAAAACGGTTTTGGACGCGAAAAATGGATGATTGAAGCTGACGATGTGATTACCGGCTACGACGCACAGACCGGTCAACAGATATGGAAACGGGTCTTTGCACGCGGCGGACTTAACTTGAATGCGTGGAACACCGCCGGTGCACGCCCGTTGCTGACCCCGACCGCATATGACGGCATGCTGTATGCGGCCGGCACCGCAGGACGGGTTTATGCAATTGAGGCCAAGACCGGGGCCTTGCGCTGGACGGCGCAAGGCGGTCCGCATGCGGCGGCGTTGGAACACCTGCGTCACCGTGCCCTGCGCGAAGAACAAATGCCGCTGCTGAGCGGCTCATGGTCAAGTCCGCTGGTCTTCGAAAATGTACTGGTTTGCTCTGACCACTCCGGATTTACCGTAGCCTCCGCCAGACGCACAGTAGGCTTGACCGGGCTCGACCGCCGAACCGGCCGCACTCTCTGGCGGCTGGAAAACGTTTGCCGCAATGATGCCGTACCCGTTCGCTTCAACGCCGCCGGACGGGAATATGTACTTACCGCAACGGAAAACTCTGTCCATGCGATTGATCCCATAAAGGGAACCGTGGCCTGGACAATTAATAGTATGACATATTCGTCAGCACCGGGGATTGACGGTGATATTCTTGTGTGCGAAAGCCCCGATGGCGGACTGGTTGGCCTGCAAATTGCCGGAGGAACTCCACGCACGCTCTGGAGTCAGCCCGCCGTTAAACGTATCGGCGGCATCGCTCCGGTGACGGCTGGCGGATACGTATTCATGGCGGGGAACAATCAAATCATCGCGGTCAAATCAGCCAGCGGCGCACTTACTTTTTTTGAAGCAAACGGCATATCTCCGTGGGTATCGGCACTGGCGGCAGCCGGACGCTTTGTCATAGCGGAAGGAATGCGCATATATGAAGTTACGCCGGAGGGACCGGTTGAGACCGCCACGGGCTGGAATCCGGGACATGAGTCAGGCGTTGTACCGGTAATCGCCGACGGACTGCTGTTCCTGCGTTCCCGTTCCGGCCTGATGTGCTACGATTTCAAAACCGCCGTTACCGCATCCGATAAGGAAAACGGGCGACAGGTTGCCGCGACAGCGCCGGAAAACACGGAGATGTTGATTTCAATGTTGGTGACCGGCTCATCGCAGGTGCGCAACCAGGCAGCCAGAGTGCTCTGCCAGACCAGCGGGGATGCCGGGCGCACTGCGGTTGTAAATCAACTTGTCAGTGTATATGAGTCCGGCGAAGCTGGCGTAATGCGTCCAATTCTTGCATCCGTGCTGCACAGCGAGTTCCTGTCGGAAATGATGCCGTTGCTGTCACCGCTGCTGCTGCGGCTGCTGGCGGATGACAGACCGGACTTTTTCAAGATGGGTTCCGAACATATTCTTTCGGCCGCCGATGATGCAAAAAAAGCCGGCGCCGAACTGATCCTGCTGCGTCTGCAGCAGGACAATCATGCCATGTGGGACGCGGCGGTGGATTCTTATGTAAGACTTACGGGCACATTAAAGGGCCAGGCCGTGGCGGCAAACCTGCTGGTGCCGCGGCTGCATTCCGAAAACAGGAATATCCGTCAAACGGCGTTAAACAATGTGATGCGCTATGCCGGCGCAATCAAAAGAACCGACCGCGAGGCACGCGAACAGCTTGCGGCAGGGCTGTTTGCGGCGTGGCGCTTGAACAATTATGCTGACCCGAATGGTTTTCTTGTCGCACAGCTTGGTTCGCTGGGTGCCGACGCCAAGGCGCTGGTTCCAGCATTGGTTGAATTAACATATGATCGACGCATCGGCCGACAGGCGCATACGCTGCTGGATCGCATCGCGCCGGAGGCAGCAAAGGAGATTGGCCCAAGCCTGGAAGATGCTTTAGACGCCGATTTGAATGTTCCAGGCGGTGCTTTGGAGTTTGATCTATGAAAAAACAATTACACAACTATTGGCGGCAGCAGGCACAGCTTGTTTTTTTGACGATCTGCTTCGTGGCAGTGGCACACACAACAGCGCAAGGTCAGGAGCGGATGCGCATGTGGGGAACGCCCCCGCTGCAAAGCCCGAAATTCCAGGCCAGCGGATCGGGCGTTATGATGGGGCCGAATCCACTGTTGGGACAGCGTCGCAGCGAACATAAACGCGCGCCGACCCCGCCGACAATCATCGCCAACGTGCATAACTTCGGCCATCCGGGCTGGATGGGCTCTCCGGGTTCGGTAGATGCTCTCTTGCGCGTATCCAAAAGCAACCATGAGATGTGGTACGGATGGGAACACCTTGATGTCGGCGAACTTTCCGCCAAACATGAAGCAAATATCAGAATCAGAACGCCGATTCTTTATCTGGCGGCATATTATCCGCTGGATTTCAACGATGATCAGCGGCGGATTTTTCGCGATTACGTACTGGAAGGCGGAACAATGCTGATAAACTGCTGCGGGCAGGCGGCGGCATTCGCCTCGGTTCAGCAGGAACTTGCGGCGATGTTCCCGCAGCATCCGTTGCGGCTGCTGCCGCCGGACCATCCGTTATACCGCTCACAGTTCAGAATCGAAAGAGTGAACTGGCCGTCAGACATGACCGCCAGAACCATGGATGATGATCTCGGCGCGCTTTTCGGGTTTTCAGAAATTATGCAAGACGGGGTGGATGTTAAAAATCTGCCGCGCATGCGTGCCGTTACCATCGGCACACGTGCCGCTGTAATTGTCAGTTACGAAGACATGGCCTGTGGCTGGAACCAATGGGATAATCCGAATGTCAAACGCTATTCGATCCAGGACTCAACCGCAATCGGCGCAAATATCATGTCCTATGTACTGGGCGAAATGCGTTATGGACAGTTTATGGCGCGCACGCATGAGATCAGCGGGCCGTCCATCGCGCCGCGCCGGCAGTTGGTCTTTGCGCAGATTATCCACGGAGGAAACTGGAATCCCAACCCCTCCGGGGTGCCATATCTGCTGCGCGCGCTGGCGGAAACAACTTCACTGAATGTCAGATTCGAACGCAATCAGTTCGAATTGATGAATCCGGACTTGTTTGCTTATCCGCTGCTTTATATGACCGGAACGTGGGATCCGGACTTAAGCGATGCCGAAAAGGCCATCCTGCGCCGTTATTTAAGGGAAGGCGGCAGCCTGCTTGTCGACAGTGCCTCGGGACGCCTCGAGTTCGATCTGGCATTCCGTAAACTCACCGGCGAGCTCTTTCCCGAGGCCGGTCTGCGTAAACTGCCCGAGAATCACGCGCTGTTTAAGGTTTTTCATAAAATCGAAACTTTACATGTAAACCACGAAGTTGAACCGGTTCCGCCGGAAATTGAGGGGGTCTTTATTAATGACCGCCCGGTGATTCTATATTCTCCGCTGGGGCTTTCCGACGGATGGGCGCCGCAATATAGCGCGTACGCCCGTGCCTATGAATCGAATGAATCGCTGAAGATGACGGCGAATATGATTGTGTATCTAATGCTAACAGTAAGAGAAAGTGGAGGCGGATAATGGCTGAGAATAATATGGATGAGGTGGCCGGACTGCATCTCGAACGGGTAAAGAAACTGGCGGAGACTCATAAGCGGATTCGCGCCGAGATCAGCAATATTATCGTAGGACAGGCGGAGGTTGTTGATGACCTGTTGACAGCCATTTTCGCTTCAGGACACGCGCTGCTGATCGGCGTTCCGGGGCTGGCAAAGACGCTGATGGTCAATACGCTTTCCACGATTCTTAATCTTAGGTTCAACCGCATCCAGTTCACGCCGGATTTGATGCCGGCGGACATTACCGGCACTGAAGTGCTCGAGGAGGACCGTTCCACCGGAAAACGGCAGTTCCGCTTCCTGCACGGCCCGGTCTTCGGTAATATTATTCTGGCGGATGAAATCAACCGCACCCCCCCGAAAACACAGGCCGCCCTGCTGCAGGCCATGCAGGAGCACGCGGTTTCCGTGGCGGGCCGGACGCATGATCTGCCCGAACCGTTCTTTGTGCTTGCTACGCAGAATCCCATCGAGCAGGAAGGCACCTACCCGCTGCCGGAAGCACAATTGGACCGCTTCATGTTTTCCTTAAACGTCGGCTATCCCTCCGCCGAGGAAGAACTGCAAATCGGTCTTACGACCACCGGATCCACTATCGCAAAAGTGCAGCCTCTGCTGGACGCAGAAACTGTACTGGGACTGCAGCAGACCGTGCGTGCGATGCCGGTCTCGCAGCATGTTGGCGCATATGCCGTACGCCTGGTACGCGCCACCCGTCCGGGGAAGGAATGCACGGACACGTTTTTAAAACAGTACACACAGTGGGGTGCCGGACCACGGGCGGTGCAATATCTGATTCTGGGCGCCAAATCGCGTGCGGTACTGGAGGGCACCACCAATGTTTCATGCGCCCATATCCGCGCGGTTGCGCCGATTGTCCTGCGTCATCGCGTGCTGGTCAATTTCGCGGCGGAAGCCGACGGCGTTTCTCCGGACGATATCGTGCGGCACTTGCTGGAAAATATTGCCGTCCAGAAGGACTAACGCATCCGGTCGACGCGCAACAGCGTCTTGAAACAGGTTAATTATGGCTGTAAAAAATAACGCTATGGCGGAGTTACTGAGCCCCGAGCTGCTTGATAAAGCCAGGGGGCTGAGCATGATGGCGCGCCGGATCGTGGAGGGCTCACTGCACGGGCTGCACCGCTCGCCGTTGTTCGGATTCTCGGTGGAATTCGCCGAGCATCGCGAGTACAGCCCCGGCGATGAATTGAAACATCTGGACTGGAAAGTGCTTGCCCGCAGCGAACGTTACGTTGTGAAACAGTATGAACAGGAAACAAATCTGCGTGCCATTTTGATTGTAGACCATTCGGAGTCAATGGCTTTCGGCCCCGTGGATATCGCCGGCCGGGAGACCGGGCGTGGCAGCAAGTATGAGTATGCCTGTGTGCTGGCCGCCGCGCTTGGGCATATTCTTGTTGAACAGGGCGACAGCGTCGGTCTGCTGATGGCCGCCCGGCAGGTGACGCAGCAGGTTCCCCCGTCAGCTTCACGCGGACGGCTGCTGAATATCTGCACGGCGCTGCTCAGCGTCACCCCCGGCGAACAAACCGATCTGCCCGGCGCACTGCGCCGCCTGGCCGCCCAGCTTACCCGCCGCAGTGTTGTTGTTTTAATCAGCGATCTGTTCGATAATACCGAAGAGCTGCTGGCGGTAATGGGTCAACTTCATCACCGCGGACACGAGGTGCTGGTCTTTCAGGTGCTTGATCCATCCGAAGCGGTTTTTGATGTGGGCAATACCAGCCACGGCATTACCGTCATCCGGGATATGGAAACCGGCGCGGAGTTTGACGCCGAACCGCACATGATTCAGGAGCCCGTCCAGAAGGAGATCAACCGCTTTTTTAAGCAGCTCGATACCGGCGTAACCCGCTTTGGCCTGCATCTGGTACGCTGTCTTACCGACCGGCAGGTCGGCGAAACCCTGCGTGAATATTTCAAGAAAAGGCACATGAGTAGAAAATGAATTTCCTGGCACCAGGTTTATTGGCTTTCGGACTGGTCATGCTTGTCCCCTTGACGCTGCATTTATACCATCAGCGTAAGCGCACCGTTGTGCGCTTTTCAACAAACCGTTTTTTTACCGACGCAGTAAGTCAATCGCAACGGCGCATGCAATTACAACGCTGGCTGTTGATGCTGCTGCGCATGCTGGTGTGTCTGCTGTTGGCGGCGGCGGTCGCCCGCCCGTATCTGAGCGCCAGGGACGGCTCCGCCTCCGCGGGCCGACGTGAAGTAGTGCTGCTGATAGACGACTCGCTTTCGATGAGTGCGGCACACGGAGATCACAGCGCCTTTGAGTCCGCGCGGGCCACTGCCGAGGCAATCCTTGAGTCGCTGCACGCAAAAGACCGTGCGGCACTGCTGACCGTAAGCGGACGGCTGCGGCGCGACAGCGCAATCGAACCGCCGCCGACGTTCACGCACGACAAACGCGCCTTGATCGATAAAGTGCGGACATTGACGACCATTAATGCCGCGGGCGATTCGTATGCCGCGCTGAAATCGGCCGCCGCTCTGTTTGCCGATACCCAGACACGCGCGCCGCTGCTGATTATTCTGACGGACCGCCAGCGCGGGCAGTGGCCGGAATACCGTTGGCCGCAGCCCGCCGCACCAACCCCGGTGGTAATGGTGCAGACTGCCGGCCCGCCCGAGGATAATTTGTGGGTGCATGACGCACGTCTCAGCCCGCCCGTGCTGATGCCCGGCAAATCGGCAACGATCGAGGTAATGCTGCGCAACAGCGGAACACATGCACGCCGGGCGCAACTGATCGCCCGCGTGAACGAACGCACCATCGCCGCGCGGACGATTGTACTCGAAGCATACGGTCGGCGGCGCGAACAGATTACTCTGGATACCGCCACGCTGGATGAGGATGCCGCACTGTTGACTCCTGACGGCTCCGCGGCACCCGCCCGCATCGAGGTGTTCTTGCAGGCCGGGGACGATCCCCTGCCGCAGGATAACTCTTTTTATGTTTCCGGCACCGCGCTGGCAAGGCTGTCAGTACTTATTATTGATGGGCAGTACCGCCGCGAAACCACGGCCCGATCCTCTTTTTATGTGGCAAGCGCACTGCGATCGCTGCCGGATGCCCCGGTTGAAATTGAACAGGCTGCGCTGCCGCAGGCACCGTGGTCATCTCTGGCGGACTACCGCGTTGTAATCCTGCTGGGAGCCGCCGAAATACCCGAACATGCCGTCCAGAAGATTGCCGCGTTCATACGGAGCGGCGGGGGCGTCATCATCTTTACCGGTGACGGATTAAACAGGGATTTTTATAACAACGGGTTCACCGATCAGGACAGCGGCCCGCTGCTGCCCGCCACCATTACCGAACAGATTAATCTGCTGCCGGAGGCTGATCCGATGCGTATGCGGCGCATCGCATGGGAACACGAAATATTCAGGCGCTATGAGGGTGATTTGCGCGCGGCGCTGGCGGATATTACCGTGCGCCGGGCATGGGGTTCCGTAATGCGCGACGGCTGGGCGTTGGCGGAACTGGACGGCGGCATTCCCTTTATTGCCGAAAGACGCATCGGCGGCGGCGGCCTGCTGATGATTGCCGCTATGCCTGAACCAGCCTGGACCGAACTGCCGCTGCGGCGCAATTTTGTGGGTTTGATTCATCGCTGTGTAGCGTATCTGGCTGTCGGTCGAGAACCAGCCCAGGCCTATCAAACCGGACAGGATTTACGCTTTGTTCCGCCTCACGGATCCATTGCCCCGCCCACGCACGCAACCGGTCCGGATGGCGAAGAATTTTATCTGACCGCCGGAGTTGGCGGCGCGGAGGCCGGCATGCTTCTGCCGGGAGAACGGGTCAAACTGCCCGGCTTCTACACAGCGCAACTGCCCGGCGGCGGGCCGCCGCTGGTGGCGGCGGTCAATATCTCCCGCCAGGAATCAACCGCCGAAACCGCCGATTTTGAAGTTCTGAAAGAACGCGCGGGTGAATGGGAGCTGAACCTGCTGGATTATTCGGAAACCTCCGGACAGCCCGATGTTGATATGACACAAAGGCTGAATAACATCCTGGCGGCGGGGCGCGCTAATCTCGGATTGTGGAATATAATGCTGTGGCTGCTGCTGATCGGACTGGCCGTCGAACCGGTGTTTGCCAATATCATCAGCGGCTCCGATCCGCAGATTAACGAAAAGCCCCCTGCTCCGGAAACGGAGGATCGTAAGGAATGACCGGATTGATGAATATTCATTTGGGACTGCTTTATCTGGACGCGCCACTGCCGTTGGTGGCGCTGTTGACGGGGGCGGCGGCCATTGCCACCACGTTATATGGTTATATGCGCTGCTTGCGGCGCAAGGTGCGCATCGGCCGCCGGTTGCTGACCGGTTTACGCCTGGCAACGATCATACTGGTAATGCTGACGCTGTTGCACCCGATGTGGCGCGGAGAGCGTGAATTCACCCAGAAACCGGATATCGCGGTAATTCTGGATACCAGCCGTTCAATGAACGAACCGGCCGCCGAAAATCAATCCCGCTACCAGCAGGCCGTCAGTATTATCAAGAACAGTTCCGGCAATATGCGCCGCAAAGGATCAAAATCGCAACTGCACATATTCGATCTGGAAGGCCGTTCTCTGAACCTCGACGAGCTGCCGGCTTCCCCGCAAGCCGTCGTCAGCCCCATCAGCACGGCGCTTTTCAATACACGCAATGCTCTCGGTGACCGTTCGCTGGCGGGCATTGTTCTTTTGAGTGACGGACGGGAAGTCAGCGGCGATCAACAGGCTTTTGATCCCTCTACGCTGGGAATACCGGTCTACCCGATACTGATCGATGACGCCGGATCGCAGCCCGACCAGCGCTCAGACCTTTCCGTCTATGCCGCCATTGCTAACCGCGACTGCCTGGTGGATAACGCCGTGCGAGTTACAGTGCTGCTGGCCAACGCAAACGGATCAGACCGCTACCCGATCGAACTGCGGCTTCTCGATGGAGGATATCCGGTTGCCAGGAAAATGATCCGCTGGACGCCAGGCGAAGTTGACCGGACGGAGGAAATTATGTTCATTCCGCGCAAGGCCGGTACGCATTCCCTGCGCGTGCATGCCCGTTATGTTGATCAACAGGGTAATCCAATACCCGGTTATGATCCCGACCCTTCCAATAATTGGGCATCTTTCACCCTCCATGCCAGGCGGGAACGCCTGACGGTAATGTATGTTGACGGTGTATTACGCTGGGAAGGTAAATTTATAAGGGATGCGCTCGACCGTGACCAGGATGTAAATCTGATCAGCGCCATCCGGCTGGCGCCGCCGGAACACGCGCCACCTTCAGACGGGCTGTTTACCGCTTCACAGCTTGCAAATATTGACGTGGTCTTTATCGGTGACGTGGAGGCCGATTACTTTACGCCGATCGAACTTGTCGAGCTGCGGCGCTGGGTGCTCGATAGCGGCGGCGGAATTCTGATGACCGGCGGATATTCCAATTTCAGGGAAAGCAGCTTTGGTCAGTCGCCTTTGGCGGCGGCCCTGCCGGTAACCTTTATGGACGGCGATGCCAGCCAGATTGAGGAGCCTTTCAACATTCGGCTGACGCAGGACGGTTACCGGCATCCGGTTTTCAGCGTTACCGGCGATCCGGCGAAAGACCGGGCGATCTGGCAGTCGCTGCCGCGCATGCCGGGCTGCTCGCGCATCGCCTCCATCAAGCCCGGAGCCAGAATTCTGGCGGTCAATCCGCAAGCGGCCGATAGCAGCTATCCTCAAGGACTGCCGATTATCGTTGAGCACCAGGTCGGCAGCGGCAGGGTCATGGTTCTGGCACTGGATTCAACCTGGCTGTGGCGGACATATGTCGGCGGCTATACCGGCGAAAGCGCTTTTTATGATAAATTCTGGGGACAGGTGGTGCGCTATCTGGCGGGTGATCCGGAACCCCGGCAGCAGGTCGAGCTGCTGACGGGCACAGAGCGCCCGGCCTACGAACCAGGCGATGAAGTACAGGTTATGTTTTCGCTGCGCGACACTGAAAGTGCCGCGGATGCGGATGAGGCTAACTGGACTTTCAGCGCAACCGCCACACATGATGAAGGCGGAACACGCGAGATGAACATCGTCGCGGTCGGCAGCAACCGCTACCGGGCCACCTTGACCCCTGACCGGCCCGGCAACTGGAACGTGCAGATCAAGGCACTGCCGCGACTGACCGAACGTGCCGGACAATTGTCAAGCTCCGTAACCGTTCCTGTTACACACCCAGACATGGAGCTGGCCAACAGCCGGACCGATATCCGCAACCTTGAAAGGATCGCGCAAAGTACCGGTGGACGCATACTGACGCCGGCCGAACTGGAACAATGGAGAAAAGGAAGAGAAACGGTAACCGTGAAGCAGGCTGCCGTAACCGGAATATGGCACCATCCGGCCTGGATCAGTCTTATTCTGATGCTGCTCTGTGCCGAATGGATCCTGCGAAGACTATGGAGACTGGCATAATGACTATACAACAATCCTCAAAACGCGTCAGAAATATGCTGGCGATAATCAGGCATACCTGGCGGGCGCTTGAACTAAGCCGCCGGATGCTGTTTTCCGCCGCCGGATTGACCGTCTGGCTTTTTCTAATGGTGCTTTGCGATAACCTGCTCATTCTCGGCGCAACGCAGATGCTGGCGGGTTGGGCCGCACTCTTGACAGCCACCGTGGTATGGCTGGCACGGTGCTTTTTAAGCGTGTGGGTGCGCTGTCCGCGTGATGCCGATTTTGCCGTCATGTACGAAGCACGCAATCCAGGCTTTCGCGACCGTTTTATTAATTCGGTTTTGTTTTTGAATGACGGATCGGTCGGGAAAGACGCCGAACATGCCGCCGTTCTGCTGGAAAATGCCGAATACCTTAAACCGCAAGGTGCCGGTCGCGTGATTGACCGCACGCCGCTGAAGCGTGCCGCACTGATTGCCGTGCTGTGCGCCGGTCTGGCCGCCGCATATGGCTGCGCCCGGCCCGCCATGACCAGAAACGCTCTGACACGCCTGCTGCGTCCGGCTGCACCGCCGGAACATATTCTTACAACGCATATCGAGGTGCTCCCCGGAAATACCACGCTGCTGGAAGGCGGCAATCTGGTGGTTACGGCACACCTTAGCGGACATGTTCCGGATAATGCCGGAATTCAATACCGCACCGGACGCGAAGTATGGATTACCGAAGACATGCAACGGCAGGCAGATGGCAGTTTCCGCTTTACCGGATTAACGAGCCTGACTTCCGAGGTTGACTACCGCGTATTGGCCGGACGCGCACGGAGCAATGTTTACCGTGTATCGCTACGGCGACGACCGCGCATCAGAAACATCCAGATCACAGTTACACCGCCGGCATACAGCGGCGGTGCCCCGGTTGCGCTTGAACCCGGACGTGGCGACGTAGCCGCATTGCGCGGTTCGCATATCGATTTCCGCATCGAGGCTGATCAACCGCTGCTGAATGGCGCCCTGCTGATGGAAGACGGCAGTTCCGTCGAGGCCGCGCCGGATGCCGCTGAACCGCACATCATCCGCGCCGCACTCGATCTTATCCAGGATGGCAGCTATCGTATTCAGATGACCGATACCGGGGGGCTGCATAGCGCCCGCGGACCGAAGTATAATCTTACCGCGTTACAGGACGGCGCACCGGTTATTTCAATAATTACGCCCGGTCGTGACCTGACTCTGCCGCTGAATGCACGCTTTGAACTCGAAGCGCTGGCGGAAGATGATGTCGGCATTGCCGTCATTACAGTGCAAACACGCCTCGGCGGCGAAGTGTGGCGAGAGGTGCAAGCCTGGACAAATGACGCCCCGGATGTGCGCGAGCAGACCGTCAGCCATTCTTGGATGCTGAGCGAATTGGGAATAGATGAGACCGGACAAGCACTGCTGTACCGCGTCAGGGTGCAGGACCGGCACGCGCCGACACCGCATCTTTCGGTCAGCCGCACATGGTCCATTACCGTTATTGATGAAACCGAAGCCGGCGTAACCGTTACGGAAAGTCAGCAGCGGATTGCCGCGCGAATGCTCGAAGACGTGCTGAAGCTGCAGAAAGACAATCTCGAGGCACTGAAGCAGGGCACGCCGGCCGGTGATGTTCGCACACGCCAGGAGCGTGTTCGCGATTTAACATTCGGGCTGATTGCATCCGAGCGGCAGGCCTTACGTCCGGATGATGATTTTATCGCCGCGCTGGATAAGCTGGCCGGTGGCGAAATGCTGCTGGCCAATCAGGCGGCACGCAGATATGAGGCCGCGCCATCCGATGCACTGAAAAATTCGCTGGCGGAGCTGATGCAAAGAATCATCGACGCGCTTACCGAGAGCCTGAAACGTAAGACCGCAAGATCACGCGAAGAACAGCCGCCGCATGTAGCGGATGCCATGACGCCCGCGGAACGCCAGGCGTTGATTGAGGCGATTCTCGCTGAAATGGAGACACTGGATAAATTCACACGCGAACAGGCTCCGGCTATTGAAGAGGCCATGAAAATCGAACGCACTGACCAGGATAAGTTCAGCCCGGAGGAAATGGCACAACTGAATGATTTGAGAGATTTGCAGAATAAATGGGCTGAAGTATTCAATGAGCGCCTCGAAGGCATCGAGAAACTGGTTGACAATAAACTGGCCGAAAGCGCGCTTATTAAGGATTATAAAGAACTGACGGCCAGACTCGACGAGGCGGAACAGGCGCTGGAAAGTGCCAGGATGGATGGCGCCCCCGCCAGCAGCAAAGGCGGTGAATTTAACTTTCTCTCGTCAGTTATGCTTGCCGCCAACAATGAAGCGGTCGAAGCGCAGCGCAAGCTGCAGCAACTTGTCGCGGCGGAATCCAACGAAAACCCGGTAGTACAGGAGGAATCCGCCGTGGCCATTGATATTACCGATCAGGGCTTGCCCGAAGAACTCTATGATCTGGCCGGCGATCTGGTCTTCGAAGCAGACCCGCTCCAGGCCAGCGAAGAAGAAGAAGAGGAAATTGCCAACCTGTGGCAACAGCCCAGCAGTAACGATCCCAAGGATAATCCCGACTGGGATATTGACGACGGACCGTCAAGCGACTTCGGCGCTTCAGGCGTGACTGGTGAAAGACTGCCCGACGACAGTTTAATGAGCGGACGCGGCGGGGACGGACGCGAAGGACGCACAACCGGACAAATGATCGGCGAAACATCAAAGAACCTTCCCGGCCGGCAGACCCCGTCACGCCTGGATGAAGGTCAGTACGAGGACGGTGTCGTTGAACAACTGCGGGAAATCAGTTCCGGCGGGGCAACCGGTGGCGGAAAGGTTGCCGGCGGCGGACAGACCGGCCTGCAGGGCGGAGACCCGGAGCCGGACGTCGGCGGATTGGGTGTGATGCATGACTGGGAAGATCAGCTCAAAGAAAAAGACGCCGAAGAGGCCGGCGCGCTGCGCGCCCTGCGCATCGGACTGCCGTTCTGCAATATGGAGTTCGCCCGGCTGATCAGTCTTTTCCAAGAGGCCGATAAGTCGCCCGGCACCGGACGTTACGGTGATATAGCGCCCACAGAGGAAATGCGGCTGCCAACCATCGAGGCACTGTCATCCGGTGATAAAGCCAGCGGCTCATACCGGCACATTCAACCAGCCTATTCGCTGCCGGAAGAAATGCGCAACCATGTGCTGGACGCCGCAAAAGAACCGGTGCCAGAAGAGTTTAATGCCGCTCAAAGCCGTTATTTTGAACACTTGAGTGAAGGGGGACTCTAATGAGGGCTGTTTTCATAAAAGCGGCCGTTAGCTCCGTGCTGCTGGGCACCACGCTTGCAATAACCGTAAGCGCGGTTGAGCAATGGCCACCGTGGTGGAACACGCAATGGGCCTATCGCATACCGCTGGAAGTCCGGCGGCAGACACCGGCGGCACTCCAGCGCGCACCGGATACCGCTATCGTCCAATATATCATGCTCTGCGGACGGGCACGCTCCGACGGCGCGGATTTGCGCATCGTGGACGCCGCCGGTCAGCCGGTCAACTTCAGAATCGTCGACTTCCAGCCGGCTGGGCAATCCGTGCTTCAAATGCAGATTCCACACGACGAAGATTTCGCGGCATGGCTGTATTTCGGCAACACTGACGCATTTCCGGTTGATACCATGAATTTCAACCGGTTCGCACCGCACTGGGAACCGAAGGTCCTGGTGGAAGAACGCACTTACATGAAAAAAACACCCGGCAGACATCCCCGCACTCTCGCGGAATTGAAACAAATGATCGCTGAAGCCGGACCCGCACTCGGTGCACGCTTTCATAACCGCATCGAAAGCGGTTATAATTTATTTGGCGAATCAGATCATTATATCAGTACATTCGAAGGCTATTTCACCGTTGATATTCCCGGAACGCATGAATTCCGGCTGTACGCAAATGACGGCGGATGGCTGTTGATTAACGGTGTCGAGAAAATCGCATGGCCCGGCCCGCGTGAATCCGACGAAGACAGGTTCAGTCCGCAAAGCCGCGCGGTAACCGTCGAGATGGAACGCGGCATACACCGGATTCAGGTGTTCCATGAAGAGGGCGAAGGTAATCAGATTGCCTTCATCCGCTGGAAATCGCCGCTGGCGGAACATATTGATAATGTGCCGCGCCATTTATGGGTACAGGCCCGTTGGACGCGCATCCTTCCGGTCGAAGCGCTCGATAATCCGGTTGCCGCCCAGCCGGCCGTGCGGGTGCGGAACCAATACTGGATTCCTGAAACGGAGCATCAGATCAACTGGGTTGCGGCAAAAGATGAAAGCGCCGGCCGCGCGGGACCGATAATTCACCGCCGCTTTGAAATGGACGACGGAACCGTCTACGAAGCTGCGGGAACAACTAATGAAATTGAGCATGTCTTCTTCTCGAACGGTCCACGCACCATCCGCTTGACTGTTACCGATGAAGCAGGCAACAGCAGTACCGCGATTCATACCCAGCAGCTCTGGCATGTAAACGTGAACTTACGCTATGAAATAGGGCCGCAACGCGACCCGATTGCCAGGCTGCTGGGAAACCGGGCGCATCTGCCCATGTATTTACAGTATCTCGAACATTTTGAGACTGCGCCGGAATACAATTTGTCTGAAATGAACGACGAGGACCTCTGGGGGTATCTGCTCTTCTGGCACGCTATGAAAAATGACATTCGCTTGCTTGATGCCGCCGCCGCGCTGATTGCCCGCCGGCCGAAGCACCCGGAAATCAATCAAATCGCAAATTGGTGCGTCGAGGCCGCACTGCGCTCCGGCTACAAAATGGAAATGGCTGATGAGATGCTGAAACAGATTGCCGCCGGAATTGCCGATCCGCACGAAAAGGCGTTCATGGTCATCAAGCGTGCCTCGCTGCTGACCTGGGGGCAAAATGCGCTTGAGCAGGCCGAGGATATGTTAAATGCGTTGATATCAGTGCAATCACCGGTTCATGGAGTGCCGAATATCCGCAGACAGGCGCTGAGTGCGCTGGGTGACATATATTTATTGCGCGATGACGGCATTGCGCAGGCCCACCGGTTTTTTGAGCGGGCGCAACGCGATCAAAGCAATTTGCCGCAAGCCGCCAGACTGGCGCAGGCGGGCAGCTCACAATTCGCGGTCGAAGATTTTCTGGCACGGAATGCCTATGAAGACGCACTCGAACTGATAAACCGGTGGGAGGCCGGCGCCCCGCTCATCAAGATCGAAGGACTCACCATGTTTCTGCGCGGGAAAACCATGTACTTGATGCAGCCGGGACCGGTGGCGTTGAAATATCTGCAAATCTCGGAGCGGGTCAACCCGCGCGCGCTGCACGCCGTCGAAGCCGTCTGGCTGAGTGCCAACTGCCTGATGAAAATGGAGCGCTACGAAGAAGCCATCGCGGAATTCATGCGTCTGCGCTCCGGTTTTGCCTCCACTGAATACCGCCTGCGAGCCACCGAAAGAATCAACGAATGCGCCGCCATTCTCAGAAACATGAAAAATACAAACAAGCGGCAAACCGCCGATGATTAACCGATGACATACAATATGATTTTCAGAGACTGTATACAACTTCTGCGCCACCGGATTCGCTCTTATTGCGGTTGCTTGTCCGGCGTGCTCATCCTGCTGATTGCCGCGGACCGCGCTTCCGCCTCCAGCCAATCGTTCGACATTATGATCAACAGCCCTCCGCGTGAACCGGGCTTCGGCACCCTTACGGTCACCGCACCTGAAGGCGGATTGCTGAAACTTGAAGCCTTTACCAATGTGTATGAAGCCGGTGCGACTGCCGTGAAATGGGCAGATGTGCCGGAAGGAGAGCATGTGCTGGAGTGGAGCATAAATGAACGGAGGCGTGCCGTCCCGGTTTATATAAACAATGACCGGGAAAAGGAGATTGTTCTGCATCAACGGCCCGTTCCGGGAATGCCCTGGGTCTCTCCGGCAACCGGCATGGAATTTGTCTGGATCGAAGCATTGCAAATCTGGGCCGCTAAATATGAAACCACCGTCAATCAATACCGGCATTATAAACCGCGCTACCGCGCACGCCCTTTTGAAGGGTTTATTATGGACGCCCCCCGGCAGCCAGCCATTATTAATGACTTCAATGAAGCCATGGCTTTCACGGCCTGGATGACTATCGAAGACTATGCCCGCGGTGCACTTGCCGATACCAATACATGGAGCTACCGTCTGCCCACCGAATCCGAATGGGAAACACTGGCAGGCTGCGGAACCGGTCGCGAATATCCCTGGGGGGATGAATGGCCGCCGGTCAGCGGTAAAGCAGGCAATTATGCCGACACAGTCTGCGAAGAGAAACTCGGCTATATCGGCGTCCGCGGCGGGTACTATGACGGTTATGCGGTTTCATGTCCGGTTGAACAGTGCTGGATGAACGAATGGGGATTATACGGTGTCGGCGGCAACCTGTGGGAGCCATGTGTCAGTGACGACTATCATGATCGTCCGGTCGCCTGGCGCGGCGGCGCCTGGAACCGCTCAAGTCAGCGCGATTTACGCATAAAAAGCAGCCGTATTACACAATCCGCCATGCGCAGCGATAAACGCTTCGGCATCCGCGTTATGCTTGTCGCCAATGACATTCAGTAGCTGAATTCTTACGCAAATGGCATAAAAACTGCATTATATTCATTATGTTTGTCCGTTTTATACCGTATAGAGCAAGATCCGCGGCCATCGCAGGGCTTTTATCTGCGGTCTTCGCACACAGAGCAATTTCCGGGGCGATCGAGGATTTACAGGCGATCACCACCATCATGACCGAACGCTTTGCCATCGCACAAAGCGAAATCGCACGCCCCGGCTATGACATTCATCTGACATTGCGCGGTTTCATGGACCTGAATCTTGACCGACCGTCGGATGTCAAACCGGAGGATATGACTCTGCTGCTGCGCCGGCGCGGTGACAAATGGATTGAAGGACCGGTTCACGGATGGACCGCCGGGGCGCATACTGTTGTACCGCTGGACCTCAAAGACGACGGCCAGACTATCCAAGGCACCGTACGCCTGACACTTGATCCGCGCGGGTTCCGTTCACCATTCGGCCGGCCGCTGAATCATAGTATGCTGCCGCCGTACCCAACCGAACCGGTTGTGCTTGACGTCGATTTGAACATTTCGCGCAGTGCAGCGGCAGAACCGCTCACCGCAGTGCTCGGCAACTATTCGCGTGCTGAACAATGGCCATATCCTGCGGTGGCGGACTCAGTCACCGGTACGCTACAGCATCTGACACTGCCGCCGCTGCCAGTGCCGGGCAACACCCCGCCGCTGGAGGCCGCCTGCGCTGCCTACCATGCAATCCTCAATCTGGAGGCGCTGCGACTGAATGCCGGCAGTGCGGTTGACCGGCCGGATTTGCCGCTGGCCGTCCCAAAGCTTGAAGGAGCAGCGGCCGCTTCCTACATCAATGCGCTGCGCCGCACGCTTGAAGAATGGCGGGATGACGGATTCCCGCCACCGTCATCCGCCAGCGGGCCAATCAGCCTGCCCGATAAGGTCTTCGGCCCGTATTACGGCAACGAGCTGCTGACAAGCGACGACGGCTTCATCAACCGGCTGCCGGAAGATGCCGGTGCGGAAGGCCATCAGGCCTGGCTGTATGTCGGACATTGGCGGATGCTAGGCGCGTTTCCGTCCGGACTGCACCGGCACCGGCGTATTCCGTCACTACCGGTCGTTGCGCCGGGTGCGTATGATGCCGAGTGGGCGATCGAATGGGATGACGCAACATTTGCCGCATCAAATACACTGTACCGCTGGCAGCCGGTTAGCTCCGCAGCCGAAGCCTCGTTTATTACCGTGGATCTGGCAACCTCAGAAAAAGGCCATGGCAAATGGGTGGCGACACCTTTTCCGCGTGCGCAAAATACCGCCATGCTGGCGGCGGCACAGATCGAGGCGCCGCGCGAGCAGGAACTGTGGATCGGCACAGGTGTACGCGCACCCGGCGTCCGGCATCGCCTGTGGCTCAACGGCCGTCTGATCTGGAGCAGCGCGGATGTCGATGAACCGTCCGGCATCGGCGCGGCGGTTATTCGCGTTCCATTCAAAGCCGGCACAAACAGTGTTCTTTTGTGGGCGGAATCGTCCTGGTTTGAACACGGCATACTACAGCCGGTCATGCTGGGCGTCTGCGTGCGTGGCAACCCGCTGGAGGCTGAAGCGGCAGAGCAGCAACAGGCGCGGATTGAGCAGCAGATACACAAAACAGAGCAGACACGGGCTTCCGTCCACGGATACCTCGGCAACCGGCGTTCCAATTACCCCGATGCCAGTCCACCGCTGGTATGGAATCTGGCGGAAAACATCAATGTGCGCTGGCGCCGGAAAATGGAGCACCCGTCGCACGGAAATCCGCTGATATTGGACGGACTTGTTATTACTACCGGCGAGCCAGACTGGCTCTATGCGCTTGATGCCGATACCGGAAAAGAAATCTGGCGGCGGCAAAGCAGTATCTTTGAGCTGGTCATGCCCGGCGAACAGGAGCGCGCCGAAGCACTGCGCACTGCCGCCCTGGCCGCTGAGCCGGTCATGCAAGAATTCCGGTCAGTTGAACGCAACCTGCGAAAGGATGATCTCACGACGGCGGAGCGCGGCAGCCTGGCGCAACAGCTTGAAAACCTGCGACCGCTATTTGAGGCAGGTCTTGAAACAACCCGGCAGTGGGGTGCGCTATCCCGTCAGGTCGATTGGGGCGGTTTTCCATGGTATCACACATCATCATGGTCAACACCGGTGACCGACGGCACCAATATCTGGGTAAAATTCGGCACCGGCGTGGCGGCCTGCTATGATTTAAAAGGCAACCGCCGCTGGATGGTCGAAACACACGCCCCGCGCACCGGCACCCGCTGCAGTCCTTTGCTCGTGGACGGAAAGCTGATCATAATGACACCGCATCCGGAAGGCCGCGCACGCGGATCTTCTTTTGTATATGAAGATGGCCGCAACTTTGAAGTGATTGCGCTTGATTCCGCCAACGGCAAAGTGCTGTGGCGCACTCCTGTGCGCGCCGGAGACAACGAAGGCAGTCCCGTGCTGCTGACGCTGGGCAACGGCACGGAAACACTGGATGTAATTTACACCCCGCTGGGCTCCGTCTTGCGCGTGGCTGACGGTGCTACACTGATCGACCAGACCGGCATGTGCGGCATCGAGTGGCAGATGCCGGCTTGGTGCCAGGATCGGGTCTTTACACCAATGTCATATGGCAGTGTTTCCTCCGGCCGGCTGCTGATGCTGAACCGTGATCATGCCGGTTTCAATCCGCTGTGGCGCACCATGAACATCGGGCACTCTCAGATTCAGGGACATGGCCGTTATATGTTGTTTGACGGACAAAGCTGCATTCAAATGGGTCCGCGCCGCGGTGTAGGACAAGATATGTCGTTTCAAGAAGCGGCGCTGTTTGATGCAAATGACGGCCGACTGACGCACTTTGTTCTGCCGGTCTTCGGTGAGGGCGAGACTACTTACGGCCCGCACGCCGCGGCAGGTGGATTTTTATTCATGCTGCAGACCACACATCTGGCGGTACTCAGCGGCGGACCACGTCCGAAAGTCCTGGCGCGCAACCGGATTCCACGCACCTACTCCGCACCGGTTTTCAATGACGACCGCATCTACCTGCGCGGCGTCGACGAGCTGGTCTGCTTCCAGCACATCGGCGAGTCCGGCCGCCATTACGAGAATACTGAAATTGCACGGCACGTGCTCACCGAGCTCGGACCGCGTCCGTCGGCGGCCGCGCTGCGTAACGTCCCGCCGGTCTCTGATTTTACGCCAAAGCAGGGAGAAGCGGTCTGGCCCATCAGCCGCCGTACCGCATCCCCGCATTGGTGGTACGCCGGACCGCTGCCGATTGCCGGCGAAGCCCTGCCTGAAGAGCTTGCCGCCGGCGGCATGGCGCTGCGGCCGGAAATGATGATCACGCAGGGTACAAACGTCTTTCAGGTTCAGCCGGTGCCGGATGAATTTCTGAAAGCCCAGCAGGGCGGTTCTTATTATTTGGGACGATATCTTTACTCAGAAAGCACGCAAATCGATCTACTCGGAGTCATCTCCAACCGCGCCTACACAACTTCTTGGTACGGATGCATGCTCTATAACAGCCGGGAGCGGGTTGTGAGCATGAATCTGCCAACCGGTTACGCCGCAGCCTGGCTGGCAGGCGAGCAGATTGAATCCCGCGTACCGCTACGCCTGCAACCCGGTTACTATCCGTTGACAATCCGCATATCATTCAGATCACTGCCTCCGTTGGGCCGCCTCGCGCTCGAACCGCATTTGAGCGAGCAGCGGGATCCTGCATGGGAATACCGCAAATGGGTCGAAAAGGTCGAACACTACCGCCCCGAACTGGAACGGATCATCCGGACACTGCCCGCTACGGACTTTGCAGCGGCCGCACAAACCAGACTCTCCCACATCACCAAGAACCGGCAAGACCATCCGGCTCGATGAGCAGGCTTTTTATGATTTACAGAGCAAAAACCGCTGGTGACTGCGTGCTGGGCCGGCAATCGGCAAGGCAGTCGGGCTTGATCTGCATGGACGTGTTGGCACATGCGCTTTACGGTGCGACGCTATGCAGCCGCAGCGGACTGGCCGGCGGCAGACGCGGCAATCCCGGCGGACGCTGGTACCGCGACATCACAGTCCTGTGGGCCGTGATCTTTGGTCTGGCTCCCGATATCATTTCAATGTGGATTCCGTTTCTGATCCACACGCTGTCGGGAAAAGAAGGCATCTTTTTCGTTCATTACGACGGCGTGTGGCTGGAGCTCTACCGTATCGTCCACAGTCTGCTGATCTCACTTGGTGTATCAGCCGTGATTTTCCTTGTCTGGCGGAGCGGCTTTATTCCATCGCTGGCTTGGACGGTGCACATTCTATGCGACGCTGTTTCGCATGATGAAGGAAAGTTCCAGACGCTGCTGTTCTATCCGCTAAGCGACTGGGGCATTCGCGGCATACCGTTCTGGCGGCATCTGTGGTTCACAGCCGCTTACTGGGCCGTCCTGCTGGCGCTGATTGCCGGCATCATCCTCTGGCGCAAAAAACGCTGATCTTCAACCCGTCAGCCGGTCCAGCCGCAGCCGCTGACGCTTATCAAACAACCGCTTTGCTCCGGCGCTGACCGCCGCCAGACTGCCGAAACCGGTTCCCGCCGCAATCAGAAACATGATCATGATCTGATACTTCACCGCTTCCGCCGGCGGACTGCCGGACAGAATCTGTCCGGTCATCATTCCCGGCAGACTTACCAGTCCGACAATCGACATGGTGTTAATAATGGGAATCAGTGCCGCTCTGACCGCCGCGCGTACCGCCGGCAGCATCACTTCACGCGCCGATTCCCCGAGTGCCAGCCGCGCTTCAATCACCGCGCGCCGCTCCCAGGCGTTTTCCGTCAAACGCTCCAGTCCCAGCGCAATGCCGTTCATCGTATTGCCCAACAGCATTCCCAGCAGCGGGATGGCATATTGCGGTGAATACCATGGCTGAATGCCGATAATGCAGCGTAGTGCAAAGAACGTGATCAGAAAAGACGACAACAGCATCGAAAGCGTACCCAGCCCGTAACCCCAGAAACCACTGAAGCGGCGGCGCTGACGGCGCATCACCTCAAACCCGGCCACCGCCAGCATCAGCAGCGCCATCAGCAGCACCCATGCAAAACTCTCCGCGCGGAACACCCATTCGAGCACCAGCCCGATCAATGTGAGCTGCAAGGCCGTACGCACTGCTGCAACCACCAGTGAACGCGCAATGCCCAGCCGCAGCAACAACGACAGCAGCGCCAAGGCCGCCACCAGCAATGACGCGAAAACCAGATCCATGCTTGATAACGGGATTACATTCATTGCGGCACCAATTCCCCATCATGCATCAGATAACGACAATCAGCCACACGCTCCAACTGTGCTTTGTCATGCCCTACCCAGATTACCGGAATATTTTTCTGTGAACGGTATTGCAAAAGCAGTGCTTCAATCTGCCGGGCGTTTTTTTCATCCAGATGCGCAGTCGGCTCATCCAGCAGCAGCGCCTGCGGACGCCGCACCAGCAAGCGCAGGATTGCCAGCCGCTGCTTTTCTCCGGAAGAAAGCCGGCTGATCTCCCATCCGGCGGTATCCGGCTCAAACCCCGCCGCCTGCCAGCAGAAATCGGGCTCAAACGGGAATGCCGCGGGGAAATGCTCGCCGACGGAATCGAACCACCATTGGCTTTCCGCCGGCAGATAGCCGATCCGCCGCCGCCAGTCAGGCGCCGGGACAGCATGCGCCGCGGTCCCGTTCAGACTCAGGCTGCCCTGCCACGGATCAAGATCACACAGCGCCCGCAGCAGCCGCGTTTTTCCGGAACCCGAAGCCCCGCTGATCCCGGCACACGCCCCCGCCGCCACCCGCAAATCCACCGGCGAGCCGCCCGCATACATAAACTGTTCTGCTTTTAGCAATGAATGCCTTCCTGATTATCTACCAA